>CAIWDB010000432.1 GCA_903911305.1 uncultured Methylococcaceae bacterium
AGCAAGGGCTTCAAGCCTATGGCGTGACTGTCAAAGTCAAATACGATAATTTTGAAATCGTCACCCGAGCAAGAACGCTTAACCTACCCTTGTGCAAACTAGAAGATGTCTGCCCCCACTTATCCGAATTGCTTGACCGCACTGAAGCAGGCACTAGGAAAGTTCGACTTTTGGGGGTAAGTTTCTCGGTTATAAAACGGCTTGAGTCAATAGGTGCAGGGCAATTGGATTTGTTTGTTTGAGATTAAAGCTATTCCGCGCCAGCAATTCTCATTTTGGCAATGCAAGGTTTTTGTGGGTGAAAAAACATCGTTCTTAGTCCCGGCTTTAGTAGGTCGGGCACGTCTCTTTGCATTGCGCCCGACACTTCGATTTGTCGGGCAACGGTGAAGCTGTTGCCCG
Source organism: uncultured Methylococcaceae bacterium (assembly GCA_903911305.1). Classification (GTDB taxonomy): domain Bacteria; phylum Pseudomonadota; class Gammaproteobacteria; order Methylococcales; family Methylococcaceae; genus Methylumidiphilus. Next base: position 403 of record CAIWDB010000432.1, read on the forward strand.
ACTTGGCTACAAGGCTCGCCCATGAATCCACATGTTTTTATGTTGACATTTTTTGTAAAAATGCAAAAATCCATATTTAATCATAGAAAAAGTCAATAAAAATGAAATCCAAAATAGCTTTAATGTCAGCTTGGGTTTGTGTTTTGAGCTATGGTCCTTTAGCGCAAGCTTACAATGCCGGGGATTACCAAAACATTTTGCATCAACTGAGTAGAATTTGCGGATATGATCCAGTAATTTGTATTGATAGGGTTGATGCCAATCGTCTTAATCTTTCCAATGCTGATCTGTCAAACCGGGTATTCGCTGTTGGCACTTTTAGCGCTACGTTTATTGGCACGAATTTAAGCGGGGCCAACCTAAAAGGTGCTAACCTTGGAAAAGCTGGTGGTGTCAATTTCACTAATGCCAACCTTGCGGGGGCAAACTTATCCGGCACCACAGAGAGAACATATTTGATTCGGGCTAATTTTTCTGGGGCTCAACTGCAACAAAACACTTCAAATGGTGCAAACCTTTCCTATACAGATTTGTCTTCGACTAATTTCTCAGGACTCAATCTGTCTGGGGTCAATTTCAGTGATGCCGTTCTAAGAGAGACCAATTTTTCCAACTCTAATCTAGCTCGAGCCAACTTAAGCAATACTAACTTGATTGATGCCAATTTGAGCGGGGCCGATTTGACTGGGACCAATTTGGCTGGAGCCAATTTGACGAGAGCCAACTTGACTGGTGTGATACTAAAAGATGGGACTACATTCAGGGATGCGATCTTTAAAGATGCTATCCTTCCACCCCTGCTGAGGCCCGCTAGATAGCCAGTTAGGGTGGGCAAGCAAAACGACGCTTGTCCAATCTACAAGGCTAAATCACTATTCCGCCCTAAGTGGGCTATAGATAAATTTTTCACATCTATTTTCAAGAACAATTCTTATGGATAATTACCAAGATTTAAAGTCCACTCAGCAAGAGATACCAAAAATTTCAGTGATAGGTGTTGGAGGGGCTGGTTGTAATGCTGTTACTAAGATGATAAAAAATAGCTTAGGAGTAAATCTTATAGTAGCTGATACAGATACAAAGGCATTATCGAACAATAAGGAACAATACAGAATACAACTTGGTTCTAATTTAACCAAAGGTTTCGGATCGAGTGGATCACTAGATATTGGGAGAGAATCCGCAATTGAATCAAAGGATGATATACTCTTATATTTATCTGATAGTAAATTTATTTTTATTGTAGCTGGAATGGGTGGTGGAACAGGAACTGGAGCAGCCCCAATAATTGCAAAATATTTACGGGAAAATATTATAAGTAAATCTGGAGTACAGCATGAATTAAGTTCTTTGATTGTTGGCGTAATAACAAAACCATTTGATTTCGAAGGAGAAATAATTCAAATAGCTTATCAAAAAGGCTTAGATGAAATAAAAAAGTATGTTGATATAGTAATTGTTATTCCAAATCAAAGCTTATTTAGGATTGCAGATGACAAAACTACTTTTAGAAAAAGCTTTGCGTTGAGTGACGAAGTTTTAGGGAAATCAATTCATTGTATATCAGGGTTGATAACCGATGCAGGATTGATAAATCTAGATTATGCTGATTTAATATCCCTATTTTATAAAAAAGGTAAAGCAACAATAGGAATAGGGTATGGGGTTGGAGACGATAGAGCAGTAATAGCTATACTAAATGCAATGTCAGACCCTATATTAGATAAGATTTTATTTAAAAAAGCTAAATCAATATTAGTTAGCATTATTGGCGGAGATGATTTAACATTATTCGAAATAGATACAGTATTAAATAGAATGCGTGATGAAATAGCTAATGATACAAATATAATTTTTGGGTCAGTGTATGACGAGAGTAAGACTGGTTCCATATCTGTAAGGGTTGTTGCAACTGAGATTGAAGACGAAGCCCAGTAGGGCGCGAGCGGCTCCGCCGCGTATTGCGCCGCATGGGGAAATTGACTAAACCGCTATTCCGCCCACGGTGCACTATTTATGAATTTTTCCTCAATCTTTTAGGATCGCCCATGCCGAACTATCGACGTTATCGAGGGCCGTAGGGCGCAATAGCGGCTCCGCCGCGTATTGCGCCGAATGGGGAAATGGAATCAATCGGTGGAATTGACTAAACCGCTATTCCGCCAACTGTGCACAATTTATGATTATTTCCTCAATCTTTTAGGCTGGCCTTGATATGAAGCCACGAATTTATATAGAAACATCCATTCCTAGCTATCTTACCGCGAGAAGAAGCCGGGACTTGATAGCCACTGCGAACCAAGAGCTAACCCAAGAGTGGTGGGAAACCCGAAAAGGCGACTTTTACCTTGTGATATCGGAGTTTGTTTTGCGAGAAGCATCCGCAGGTGATCCCATCGCCGCAAGTAATCGCTTGGCTGCTATTGAGGGAATTCCCTAACTCGATATTACCAATGAAGTTGGCCG
>CAIWDB010000433.1 GCA_903911305.1 uncultured Methylococcaceae bacterium
AAGAATCCACAAAGTACCCGGCAAATAACCGAATTGTGCCGCAAGCGTTGGCCCAATCAATGGGCCTGGCCCGGCTATGGCGGCAAAATGATGCCCAAACACTACCCACTTGTTGGTCGGCACAAAATCCCGTCCGTCATTGAAGCGCACGGCGGGCGTTTTTCGTTTAGCATCCAGCACCAGCACTTTGGCGGCGATAAACGCACTATAAAATCGGTAGCCCAAGCTATACACGCACACCGCCGCAATCACGAACCAGAAACTATTGATCGTCTCGCCGCGACGGATGGCAATCGTGCCAATCGCGAAAGCGCCCGAAAAGGCTACGAAAAGCCAAAGTACAAGGCTTTTGAAGTCGAGTTTAATTGCTTTCATTTCATTTCCAAAATCCAATGAATGGTCTATTCAGTCAGTAAGATGGGCTTAGCTTATCAGGTTGGGAATGAAAAGAGGAAGTTTAGGAATATTGATAAGTCATTCAGCTTTATGTGATTTACACAAAACAGTGTGAGATCGGTTTATGATGCTATAGCCGTCATCAATTTTAACCTGAATCGAACGCTTTTCAGTTTCCTAAACATCATGAGGTGTGACATGTCAACGTCGAAGAAGCCAGGACGGGCGGAGAAAAAGAAGTTCGATCATGAGATATTGAACTCCATTGTTCAGTCAATCGCCATACTGGCTGCCGGTATTTGGGGAGTCTACACGTTCATCTATCAGGCCAAGATTGCGCCCAGTCTTGCACCGCCCACGCTTTCAGTCTCTTGCACACTTGAAAAGGCAGGGCAGAAAGACAATCTGGTTGCCATTCGTTCGACCGTCACCCGTTCCAATGTCGGTCAGGCGAGAGTGCGATTGTTGGGGATTACCTATAACGTCATAGGCATCAAGGAACATTTTGGAACCAGCACCGACACCAACCCAGATTTCAACTCGATTGTTCCGACCACCAGCACCGTCCGCGAACCTCGTTATTACGGCAAACCCGACAAGCGCGAAGTCATCCTGCGTGTCGGCAAACTGTTTGAGGGTGCGACTAACTCACCCTCATCCCCCTCCGATTTAAACCCTGGCGAATCGGTGTCCCGTGACATGGTGTTTTATGCCGATAAGAACCAGTTTGACTCGATCAAATTTCAGGTTCGGCTTTTGTACTCGAAAATGACGGACGATCCCATCCCGCTCAGTTTCAAAGTAGATGACGAAGGCTTGATTGTCGCCGAAAAGGATATTTCATGCTCAAGCGAACCGGAGAAATGCAAAGCTTTGAATGCAACTGATTTCACGACTGAGCTTTCGTTGTGGTGATGAAATGACAAAAAAACCAACTCAACGCTTCTGCCCGACAAAATACGCCTCATCCCGTCGCCCGAGAGATAGGTCACCTACCCTGCCCTCCTCACGGTACACCAACACACGCAGATTGCCGAACACTCCTAACAATTCGTTTTCCGCCAGCAAATAGTCAGGATTGCTTGGCCCGGCAGGGCTTAGCTTCTCACGCACAAAGGTTTGATAAAACAACAAACCGCCAGGCTTTAGGCTATCGAAAATCGCACCAGCCAGAGACTTGGCTAGAAACCGGCTGATCACAACCACATCAAACGCCTCGCGTGAAAACGGGGCAATATCGACATCACGGACATCCACTTCAATCGGCAAGCCTGATTGCCGGGCAAAAGTCGCCAAGCGGTCTATCGCGACTGGGGAAACATCCCACGCACTGACTTTTAAGCCACGCCGGGACAGAAAAAGTGCGTTGCCCCCAAGCCCGCACGCCAAATCCAAGGCCATGCCCGATGCAGGCAGCAAATGAGCGTATTCTGCCAGCACCGTGGCAGGTTCAGGTTCATTGTCGGGTGATGCAGAATAGAAACAGTCCCATTTTTCACGAACCGATTCAGCCGACACTTTTAATCCTCAGGCGGCGGGGGTGGCGGTTGTGAGAAAAGGGCTTTCGAACTGGACTGGAACATTTTCTCGACGACACGAATCATTTTTTTATCATGCAAGAATAAAATGACATGATCGCCGTCTTCAATGATCGTGTCATGGTGAACTTGCAGTACCTCTTCACCACGCACCAAAGCACCCATCACGACTCCAAATGGGATTTTGATCTGGTCTATGCGTTGGCCGACAATCTCGGACTGTCCACGAATACCATGGGCAATAGCCTCTATCGCCTCAGCCTCGCCATGGCGAAGGGAATGAACCTGCACTACATCACCTTTGCGCACATGCCGCAACAAACAGCCAATCGTGGATTGCTGCGGCGATATGACTAAATCAACCAAACTTGCATCGACAATGTCAGCATAGGCGCTCTTGTTGACTAGGCTGATCACTCGCCTTGCCCCCAGACGCTTGGCAAGCATCGCGGATAATATGTTGGCTTCGTCCTCGTTGGTGATGGCGCAGAAAACATCGGTGCTTTCGATGTTCTCGCTAATTAGCAACTCTTTGTCCGAGGCATCGCCCAACAGCACCACGGTATTATTCAATTCAGCGGCAATCTTTTTGGCGCGTCTTGGGTTTTTCTCGATCACCTTGACTTGATAGCGATTTTCCAAGGCTTGCGCAACACGCTTGCCGATATGCCCGCCACCGGCAAAAATAAGCCGCTTGTAGGGTTTGTCAATCTCACACAATTCGCTCATCACATCCTTGATTTCTTCGCTAGAGGCGACAAAGAACACATCATCATCGGCCTCGATGATCACTTTTCCGTTGGGTATGATCGCTTGGCCTTTGCGAAATATCGCGGTTATACGAGCATGGACATTCGGCATGTGCTGGTGCAATTCTTTGATCTCACGTCCAACCAAAGGCCCCCCACGATGGGCTCGCACCGAGGCAAGCCGAACCTTTCCGTCAGCAAAATCGAGCACTTGCGAAGCACCCGGATATTCAAGTAGCCGTTCAATGAAACGCGTGACAATCTGCTCCGGGCTGATGACCACATCGATGGAAATGGCATTCGGCCCGAAGATTTCCGGGTAACTCAGATACTCAATGGCGCGAACACGGGCTATTTTTTTGGGCACCTTGAACAAGGTGCCAGCCACTTGGCAAGCCAGCATGTTGGTTTCGTCATCACTGGTGACGGCAATCAGCATGTCTGCTTCAGCCGCCCCCGCTTTGGCCAAGACGGTAGGATGGGCGGCATTGCCTTGCACGGTTGATATGTCGTAACGGTCTTGCAAATCGCGCAAAACCGCCGGTTGAGTGTCAATCACGACGATGTCGTTGGCCTCGCTAGCCAGACTGCCCAACACGCTGGAACCGACTTGACCAGCGCCAAGAATGATAATTTTCATGCTATTTCTTCTCCCGGAACTTAATTCCCAAGGAATTAAGCTTGCGATATAGATGGGTGCGCTCCAATCCTATGGCATGGGACAGACGTGCGACACTGCCGCCATACTTGTCCAAGTGATATTCGAGATAATCCTTCTCAAAGCGCTCTCGTGCCTCTTTAAGAGGCAATTCGTAATAATCGGGGGCCTGTTGAGTACCCATTGACGGGGGTTCCGATAGTGAGTCACCCAAGGAAACCTTGACTTCCTCTAACGTGATTTCCTCGCCAGAACCCAAAATCAACAGCCGCTGCACTAGATTTTTCAACTCTCGGATATTGCCGTACCATGGGTAATGGCGTAGGAAATTCTGCACGGCCACGGGAAAACGCCGAAATGCCAGTTTCTCACGAGTCACGTAATAATCAACATAAAATCTAAGCAGATCGGGGATATCTTCGTTGTGTTCACGCAAGGGTGGTATTTTCAAGCTGACTACGTTCAGCAGATAATAAAGTTCACGGCGGAACCGCCCCTCCCGGACTTCTTCGTCCAAGGATTTGCGGGTAGAGGCAATGACCCGAACATCCACATTGATGGGTTCCCCCCCTCCCACACGGGAAAAGCTATGAGACTCCAAAACACTCAGCAGGCGAACTTGGGTTTCTTCCTCCATGTCTGCCACTTCATCCAAAAAAAGAGTTCCTCCATGGGCCTGTTCCAGCAGACCTTCGTAAACCCGCCCAGCTTCTTCCCTGCCAAAAAACTCTATGGCCGAAAACTTGGGCGCTATAGCACCCACACCGACATCAACAAAAGGACCGCCACGCCTTGGGCTGTGATTGTGCAAATAACGAGCCATATTTTCCTTGCCACAACCCGGTTCGCCGATCAACAAGACTCTGGCATCATGCTGACCCAACCGACGAGCCTGCTCCCTAAGCCTCTCCATGACGGCACTCTTGCCTATCGGCTCAACTAAGCCTTCGACACGTCGTTTTAGGCCAATGTTTTCCCGCCTTAGGCGGACATTTTCCAATGCCCGCTCCACCGTGACTAGCAGTTTTGCCAATGACAAGGGCTTCTCAAGAAAATCATAGGCACCTAATCGAGTGGCCTCCACTGCGGTTTCCACCGTGGCATGGCCTGACATCATAATGACGGGGCTGGCACTTTGCTCGTCATTTAACCAAAACTTGAGCAGGGTGATGCCATCTTCATCCGGCATCCAGATGTCCAACAAAATCAAATCCGGTCGGCGGGCAGCCCTCAGCACTCGGGCAGTCGCGCCATTCTCGGCAACAGCCACTTCGTAATCTTCGTCCTCAAGGATATCCTGCAACAATTGGCGGATATCCGGCTCGTCGTCCACTACCATAATGTAAGCTTTAGCCATGGCTGACTCCTTCCCAAAGCCCGTCCCCGACAGGCAAACGTAACACAAACCAAGCTCCCTGTTGTACGGTTTGATCCAGATGTATGACTCCGCCATGCTCTTCAACAATTTTTTTAACAATGGCGAGACCCAAGCCCGTACCCTTAGTCTTGGTGGTGACGTAAGGGTCAAAAATTCGCTCGGCCTGTTCCAAAGCAATTCCCGGGCCATTGTCGTGAAGCAGTACTTCAATTAGGGGGTTGCCGCTAACTTGAATCAAATGAGTGTTGATAGACATAGTTCCTAAAGTTCCTGGGGTAATTGCTTCTTGGGCGTTTTTGATCAAATTGTGCAACACTTGGCGTAAACGCACAGGATCGGCGGAAATTTTTGGCAGTCCTTTTTCCAACTTCAACGTAAACTCTAACCCTGATTGTGGTGGATATAGGGCTACCACTTCCTCAATCAGTTGGCATAGGTCAACGGGCTGCAAATGTATGATGGATGGCTTGGCGTACTCGGCAAAGGCATTGACCATGCTTTTCATCGCTTCCACTTGCTGGACGATGGTTTTCGTGGACTTGTCAAGCACTTCGGCATCAGACTCGCCAAGTTTTTTTGACAACTTGTGTTTTAGCCTTTCGGCGGAAAGCTGGATTGGCGTCAGCGGATTTTTGATTTCGTGCGCCAATCGTTGTGCGACTTCCCCCCATGCGGCTCTGCGTTGGGCTTGAATCAGCGCGGTCACATCGTCGAACACCACGACCGCACCATGCCAGGCACCTTCCAAATCAAACAAGGGCGTACCTCGGCAAAACAAATCTTGCCTGCCATAAGTACCGTTGAAATGAATTTCTTCCCGCCAAGGCTTCTCACGAATCAAATGCTCCCCAATGAATCGCATCAATTCGTCGAGATGGGGAAACGCATTCGTCAATTCAGGCATCGGCGCATTCAACAATGAACCAATTTCGGCATGGAGGATGGTGTCCACCGCATGATTCGCCGTTTGTAAACGCATATGCCCGTCAAAACTCATCACGCCCGATGACAAATTGGCAAGTACCGTTTCCAAATAGGCCCGCTGGCGCTCCACTTCAAACCTAGAGTTTTGTGCCTCGTCCCTGGCCCTGGCAATTTTGGCGGTCATGGCGTTGAATGATTCAACCAGAAAACCCAACTCGTCCCTGCTTTTCACCGGCAAGCGTTTTTCATAATTACCTTCGGCCACGGCACGGGTTCCCTCGGCCAAGCGCCGAACCGGTGCGACAATGCGCCGAATGCTGACAAAAGCCACCCAAATGGCCGCTAATAGGCTTAGCAGCAGCACCAAAGACAAAGTCAACGCAAAAGTGGCCTTTAGCGAACTTCGTAGATAATTCAGCTCCTTGTACTGTGCATGGGCTGCTTCGACTGTAACCCCCAATTCTGCCAAACGCTTCGGCACGGGAAATATTGTTTGAAAAAAATAATTTTCATCCCGCCCATCCACCAACACCACTGTCCGAATATTCATGCCAGAACCGGCTGCGGGTTCCAAAGCCACGTAGGATTTGCCTTGCCTAAGTTGTAACAAAATGCCTTCGCCAGGCAAATCGGGCACGATACTGTCTGAACTCGAACCGCTGGAGACAATGATGTGCCCGTTTTTATTGAATACCGTCATTTCCCCATCGCCCGTATTTTCATAAACCTCGCTGAGCGTGATGGGTATCATTGAGGCCGGCATATTATCCAAGTGGCTTGCCACCTGCTCGGTTTGCTTCAGCAACGTCCTCATTTGCTCGTCCAAAGCCGAGCGGCCCAGTTCAAGCGCATCGTCCATGGCATGGTCTATGCCAACATCAAACCAACTGTCGATGTTTTGCTGAAGAAACTGCATTGAATAGTAAAAAACGATGGAAGCCGGCGCCAAAGCCAACAGAGTGAATAAAAACACCATTCTAGCAGTCAGTTGCGAACCAGCGGCTTTTCTCTTGAGTTGGCGTAACAACCAATAGACATTGGCCCCCACCAGACCCAACAATAAAAACGAACCGAGGGTATTGATGAGTACCAGCAAGGAATACAATTTACCTAACTGGGAAGAATCCTGAGTGGCGGAACTCATCAAATGCAACGAGGCAACAATGGCCACGAACAGCACCAGAACGGACAAACCCAAAGGTGGCTTTATTTTACGAAGGTCCATTTGTATTGTGGACTGTTCAGATGCCAAGCCGGGTTGACATAAGCCACCGGTCGCAATGGCAGCGGAAGGGATTCGATATCCAAGCCCACGGAAAGGCTGGCCCGGTAACGTTCACCTTGGGATAACTGGAAAGCCAAGACAACAGGAAATTCACGTATGGACCCCATGGACTGAAGCAAGGCGTTATAGCTGACGAAATTGAGGGGCGGTTCGATGTTCTCATAAATGATTTGGTATAACTTGGAAAGGGCATGGTAGCAGATGCGGAAAGAAATTTTGTCATCCGTTACAAGATTCTCAAACCACCAGGCGTTTTCTTGTTTGACCTTCAGCGTCAACACTAAACTAAGGCAAACGCCATTACGCAGCGCTTCAATCGCCGGTTCACTGAACCGGTAGTCAATATCGGCATCCAACAAATACAGCTTCCCGTCATCGAAAGCATGCAACTCGGCGCGTTGGATGTTGAAACCATAATCGGTCGCGGCGGTGGCTGCCAAAGGTGAAAAATCCATCCATGCGGCGACCAGCATGAAACACCAACGCTTCAAAATGATTTCACCAGGCAGGCGTAATAAAAGCCATCCATATCATCTTCACCGGTCAGTATTTGCCGACCCAGTGGACGGGCATTGCCCCACTCGGAAATGATGGCTGCTTCCTTTGCGTCTGGATGGTTGTCCAGAAAAGTCAACATTTGCAATTCATTTTCCTCCTTAAGCAAGGAACAGGTCGCGTAAACCATCAACCCACCTTTAGCGAGCAACGGCCAGACAGTTTCCAAAATCCGCCGCTGCGTTTCGACTAGCCTAGCCATGTCGCTAGGCTTACGCAACAATTTAATGTCTGGGTGACGACGAATGACCCCAGTGGCGGAACATGGCGCATCCAACAGGATACGGTCAAATTGTCTTCCATCCCACCAACTATCAGGCGCCAATGCATCCCCACGCAACACAGTGGCTTGCATCTTGGCACGGGCAAGATTTTCCCTTACCTTGGACAGCCTCTCGGATGAAATGTCCAAGGCTACCACCTCAGCCAAATCGGATCGGCTTTCCAAAATATGCAAAGTCTTACCGCCCGGCGCAGCACAAACATCTAACACCCTCTGCCCCTTTTCCAGCCCCAATAAACCTACGGCTAATTGAGCCGCTTCATCCTGCACAGCGACCATGCCCTCCTCAAATCCGGGTAAGGATTGGAAAGTAATGGGAGTTTCCAAGGTAACGCCTGATTCAGCGAATCGGCTAGGATAAGCTGCAATGCCACGTTGCTGCAATGCAAGCAGATAAGCTTCACGACTCGTCTGGCTGAGGTTGACCCGCAACGTCATCGGTGGCTGTCGATTGGCTTGCTCGAATATTTCTTCACATTGCGCAGGCCAATTTCTTCGAATTTTCCCAAGCAACCAAACCGGGTGGGACCATAATGCGCATTCGTCGATTTCAGCAAGCGCCATCAAGCGCTTATCCTGTCGCTGAAAGTTTCGCAACACGCCATTCAGCAAGGGCTTGGCCCATGTTTTATTCCCCAAGGCAGAAACCGTCTCCGAGACTGCCGCATGGGGTTTTACCCGGGTGAACTGTAACTGATATAACCCAAGTAGAACCAATATTCTCACTTCATCATCCCGAATGGGTTTGGCGACTAATTGGTTCAGGATAAACTCCAGCTTGAAATACCAGCGCGAAACGCCAAAACACAGCGCCTTCAGGAAGGAACGATCAATCTCAAGGGGAATGGTAGGTAAAATATTATCCAAAGCGTCGGTGAGGGACCTACCCTCAACGACAACCTGCAACATGGCACTCGCAGCCAGCTTACGGATATTCAAGCGGCGACGCCCAAACGCACAGCATTCAACGAGCGTGCGTTGAGAAAGTCGGTAGCATTGACACGCTTGCCACCGGGTTGCTGTAATTCCAACAAACGCAAAACGCCATCCCCTGTGGCAACATCCAAGGTTTTTCGGTTTGGCAGGACGAATCCGGGAAACTCTTCGGACTTTTCGTCCAAAGCCTGCGCAAGCCAGATACGCAGAATTTCCTCACGGTAAACAGTTTCAGCCACGGGCCATGGATTAAACGCCCGGACTCGCCTTTCCAATACGGCGGCAGACAATTGCCAATCAATCATAGCCTCAGATTTCTCCAGCTTTTTCGCATAAGTGACCAAAGATTCATCTTGCTTTTCTGCCTTGATTGTTCCATTTTCAATTCCGGGTAGGCAATCGCCAAGTGCCTCGGCTCCCAAGTGTGACAGACGGTCATATAAACCCGCCGATGTCTCCAATGGTTTGATAGTCGTGGCGACTTTCAGCAACATGGGTCCAGTATCCATTTGAGGCTCCAAAAACATGATTGTCACGCCAGTTTCCTCGTCGCCAGCATAAATCGAACGCTGAATTGGGGCAGCCCCCCGCCAACGGGGCAACAGAGACCCGTGTACATTGACACAACCCAGCCTAGGCGTGTCCAGCACAGGCTTCGGCAAAATCAGCCCATAAGCGACCACCACCATTAAGTCAGCCCCCAGCGATTTTAGTGCCTCCTGTTCCTCGGCTGATTTCAGGCTGGATGGCTGGAATACCGGAATGCCATGGCCCTGCGCCAACATCTTTACTGGACTGGGCCGTTCTTTACGTCCCCGGCCGGCCGGCCGGTCCGGTTGGGTATACACCGCGATAATACGATGTTCCGTGCCAAGCAGCCTCATCAGGCTGGGTACGGCGAATTCAGGGGTGCCGGCGAAAATAATATTCATAATACAGACTTCTTCTGGTCAGGATTGGTTGCCTTTTGGCGTCGGTCTTTTTCCAGTTTTTTTCTGGCACGGTGGCGCTTTATCGGAGATAAATAATCGACAAAAAGCTTTCCTTCCAAATGGTCGATTTCATGTTGGATACACACAGCCAGCAAACCCTCGGTCTCCAATTCAAAATAATTCCCATCATATCCCATGGCCTTGACCCTCACTTTTTCCGCCCGGCTGACTTTTTCGAACACACCAGGCACTGAAAGACAGCCCTCATCCATTTCCTCGGTGCCACTAGTCCAGATCACTTCTGGATTGACCAAACGGAGGGGGTCATTTTTTTCCTCGGTGATATCAATGACGATGACCCGCTTCTGTTTATTGACCTGCGTCGCGGCCAAGCCAATGCCTGGGGCAGCATACATGGTCTCCAGCATATCGTCCAATAGGGTTCGGATTGAGTCATCGACCACTTCCACGGGCAGTGCTTTTTTCCGCAATTTAGGGTCAGGGTATTCGAGAATAGAAAGAATGGCCATGGTTTCGAGACGGGAACAAGTTCTAGGAATTTTGAATTCTAGCCGAATTCGGCTAGACTTTGAATGATTGAAAGCACAAGGGCATAAAAATGAAGCCAGCAAACCAAATTTAATCGCCAATCTTCTGCCTTGACAGAGCCAACGAGATCAAGGCAAATAAGTGTTTCACGGAAAATACCTTAAAATTTGCAAGAATTAATGGCCATATCAGAAAAAATCGAAAAACTTGCAGATCAATACGCCTATCGGTTAGCCAAGGTTAATGATGCCCGTGTTTCAGAAATGCAAGGTGATGATGTTTCCCACCCTCTTATCTATAGGGTACTTGGCATTAGTGAACAAGAAGGTTCTTTGATATATCAAAATAAGGGACGATTTCTATATAAATACGCTGGTTCGTTCTTCGAAGAGGCGACCAAACTCTGTTTCAAAGATGCTTTTACTCATTCCGCCACATTGAGAATTCCAAATACTCGTGGGGAACGTCCAAAGACATTTGACAGGGAATCCTTGAAGAAAATGCTCTTAAAAGATCGAATAAACTAGTATGGGCAATTTACAAAGCCAAGTCATTCTGGATGATTGCCTTTCTGCGATGAAGCATATCGGTAGTTCAACGATTGATCTAGTTTACCTAGACCCTCCTTTCTTTACAAACCGTTTTCACTTCTCCGTTTCACGCGACAGAAAAAAACGGTTCAGTTTCGCAGACGTGTGGAGTGGTCTTGAAGACTATGCAGAATTCATGGAGTTTAGAATAACAGAGATTCATCGAGTTTTAAAAGATACTGGCTCTGTTTTTATTCATTGTGACACCAGTGCTAATTTCCTACTGCGTGCCTTGCTAAATAGTGTTTTTGAGGGAAATCAATTTCGTTCAGAAATAATCTGGTCATATCGTCGCTGGTCAAACTCGGCGAGGGGTTTGCTTCCTTCGCATCAGACTATTCTCTTTTACTCCAAGACTGATCAGTATAAGTTTAATATTCTGTATGGAGCTTATTCGGAAACAACAAACATTGATCAAATCCTCCAGCTTCGAACTAGGGACAAACAAGGAATCTCGGCCTATGCCACAGACCATGAGGGAAAAGTTATTTTTGCCCATGAAAAGAAAGGAGTGCCACTTAGTGATGTTTGGGAAATTCCCTTTCTCAATCCAAAAGCAAAAGAACGCACGGGGTATCCCACACAAAAACCTGTTTTACTATTAGAGCGAATTATAGAAATTTCAACCAACATGGGAGATTTGGTTCTTGACCCTTTTTGCGGCAGTGGAACGACACTGGTTGCCGCTAACTTGCTTGGCAGACATTCCATCGGTATTGACATATCTCAAGAAGCGGTTGAACTGACTCGAAATAGGCTGGGTTCGCCAACAAAAACTGATTCTGCCCTATTGAAAAAAGGCAGGGTATCTTACCAAAACGTTGATAAAGAAGCCTTATCGATACTTTCAGGTTTGGATTTACTTCCGGTTCAACGTAATGCCGGAATTGATGCATTTATTAAAATACCCATTGATAACTCGCTAGTCCCAATACGGGTTCAGCGCAATACCGAAACAGTCATGGAAGCCGCAAGCAAACTCGCACGAGCGGCTAACTCAAAAAATTCTACTAAAGCAATACTAGTGCGCACCAAGAAGAATGACGACCTATTTTTTAATGAAAAATTGCCGACATTAATCGAGCTAATAGATTCAACCGCCTTGTGTGTACGCGAAAAAATTGAGGAACTACAGGCTAAAAGCGTTTCAGAAAAGGTGTCCAACAGGATGTTAATGGGTTATAACGATCAGTTTTGCAGCCCCAAAGTTAAATTTTAGAATTATTGCGGCGGATCATTTGTGGAAAAGCGATAAGGTGGCATTTATGAAAATGAGGATATTAAGCGGTATTTTTGCATTACTGATAGCAAGCTTTGCCTTGGCCGATGAGGTGGAGCTAAGGCCAGATCACCTTGAACATTATACGGTCGTCAGCGGGGATACACTGTGGAGCATAGCCGACAAATTCCTGACTAGACCCTGGCAATGGCCCGATATCTGGCAGGAAAACCCACAAATTCAAGACCCCCACTGGATTTATCCGGGCGACGAGTTGGTGTTGCATGCCGTCGAAGGCAAGCCTTATATTCAAGTTGAAAGGCGTGCAGCTTACTCTTCATATCCACAATATCGACCCGATGAGGTCAAACTATCACCCATGATCAGGGTGGAACCGCTCAATCAGGCTGTTACAATGATACCCCTCAACGTCATTCAGCCTTTTTTGATGCAAACTAAAGTGGTCGAAGGGGGAGATATGGATCAGGCCCCTTACGTCGTAGAGTTCGCAGACGAACACATTGTGGGCGGAATGGGCGACCGGGTTTACGTTCGAGGCTTACAGAATAGCCAATTATTAGGATATACACTATTCCGTCCAGGAAGCCCGTATAGGGACGGTGAGACGGGTGAAACACTTGGTTATGAAGCGCTATATGTTGCAGATGCGACTTTTCTATCGCCCGGGGACCCTTCAACCTTATTGATCACAAGAAGCAACCGGGATGTCAGAATTGGTGACCGCATCTTGCCAGTGGCCAGTGAACAAGTGCAGATGAATTATCGTCCCCACCCCCCATCCTTCCCTGTGCAGGGTCATATCATCTCCGTAGTGGACGGGGTGTCTCAAATCGGCCAGTATAATATTGTGGTCATCGATAGGGGCAAAGCAGACGGCATAGAAACCGGACATGTTTTGGAAATACACAGAAGCGGAAAATCCCGTATCTTCCGGGCTGGCTCAGAGGAAAGCTTTAATTTGCCAAGCGAAAAGGAAGGCTACCTGATGATTTTCCGCACCTATCAGAGAGTCAGTTTTGGCTTGGTCATGAATGCGGTACATGCCATCCATATTAACGACGCGGTGGCGAACCCACTTTGACCTCAATAGAAAACAAAACTGAACTCCGGTTTCAGCTTGCTTTGTTGCGCGCTCCAAGAGTGGGTTCGCGCACCTATCGCTCGCTATTGGGACAATTCGGCTCGGCCAGCATGGTATTTAGTGAAAGTGCAGCAAGCCTGGCTAGATTGGGGCTGGGCAGGGAAACCTTGGAATGGCTAAAAAAACCCGACTGGAAAACCGTGGAAAACGATTTGCGTTGGCTTGAATTCGATGGCCATCATTGCTTGGACGAAAACAACCCGGACTACCCATTGATGTTGGCCGAAATCCCAGACCCGCCGCCGCTGCTCTTCGTCCGTGGCAATGTAAGCACTTTGGCTGGCAAACAAATTGCCATGGTAGGGAGTCGCAACCCCTCACCCATTGGGGAAAAGCTAGCCCACGACTTTTCGTATGCCCTAGTGGAAACCGGCTTTACGGTGACCAGTGGCCTGGCTTTAGGAATAGACGCCTCGGCGCACCAAGGCGCATTGAACGGCGAAGGGATTACTGTCGCCGTGGCAGGGACGGGTTTGGATCAAGTTTATCCTCGCCGCCATGTGGGGCTAGCAGAAGCCATTGTTGATAAAGGGGGGGCGTTAGTGTCCGAATTTCCAACCATCACCCCGCCACAAGCGGCAAATTTTCCAAGGCGAAATCGAATCATCAGCGGCCTTTCATTGGGTGTCTTGGTGGTAGAAGCAGCCGTGCGCAGCGGTTCGTTAATCACCGCCCGCATGGCGCTCGAACAGGGTCGTGAAGTATTCGCACTGCCCGGGTCCGTTAACAACCCACTGGCCCGTGGCTGCAACGCGCTGATCAAACAAGGTGCTAAATTAGTGGAAACAGTGGATGATATTCTAGACGAATTCGACATGTCCAGATTGCCATCCAAATCTAAGGCTCAATTGCAAGTACCCACGGAGGAAACTGACGATGAATGCCATCGACTATTGAAATATATTGCGTATGCCCCAACGTCTGTGGATACTCTTGTAGCAGCGACGGGAAATACACCTGAGGTAATTGCCTCATTGCTGCTATTGCTGGAACTACAAGGCTATATTGCGTCCGCCGACGGCGGCTATAGCAGGATACGTTAACAATTCCTGCCCCACTTCCAACTGAGACCAAGAATGAAAGAGAACGTATTTGATGTGCTGATTTATCTCTTTGAAAATTATATGGACGACGAAACCGAATTAAGCCCGGACCCGGATGCAATCCGTACTGATTTGCTTGAGGCCGGATTTCCCCATAAAGAGATAAACAAGGCATTCGATTGGCTTGAATCACTGACCGAGCAAAAGCCGATTCAATCCTCGTCTCTGCCCGCATTTCGCGTTTATTCGGTGCAAGAATGCGTCAAATTGGACACCGAATGCCGGGGTCTTTTGATGTTTCTTGAACAATCCACTATCCTCACCCCCGCCTGCCGGGAATTGGTGGTAGACCGAGTCATGGCATTAAATGAAGAATCCATTTCGTTGGAAAATTTGAAATGGATCGTATTGATGGTACTTTTCAGCCAACCCAACGAAGAAATAGCCTTTGCCCGTATGGAGAACTTGGTTTATGAATCAATGCCCAGCTATTTGCATTGATCGGCATGTACATTAACGCCCCTTCCCGTAACTCACTCATACGCAAGTGACAAATGAGCCATAATCTCGTCATCGTTGAATCACCCGCCAAAGCCAAGACCATCGAAAAGTATCTAGGCAAGGATTTTCATGTCCATGCCTCTTACGGTCACGTGCGTGACCTTGTTCCGAAAGAGGGTGCGGTTGACCCCGAACATGACTTCGCCATGAAATATGAGATTATTGAGAAGAATCTTAAGCATGTTCAGGCCATAGCCACTGCCGCCAAAAAAGCCGATGCCATCTATCTCGCCACTGACCCCGACCGCGAAGGCGAAGCGATTTCTTGGCACCTTTATGAAATCCTCAAAGAAAAGAACCTTTTGGGAAACAAACCTGTCTACAGAGTGGTTTTTCATGAAATCACTAAGCGGGCCATCATCGAGGCAATTGAACACCCTGGCACACTTTCGGAAGCGCTGATCAATGCCCAACAGGCTCGTCGCGCCTTGGATTACCTAGTCGGTTTCAAGCTGTCACCGCTGCTGTGGAAAAAAATTCGCCGAGGACTTTCTGCGGGCAGGGTACAAAGCCCCGCACTCCGCATGATCGTCGAGAGGGAATTGGAGATCGAAGCGTTCAAAACCCAAGAATACTGGTCCATCGAAGCAAGCACACGGACAGGGGAACAAGGTTTCACCGCACGGCTTACCCATTACGATGACGCCAAGCTGGAACAATTCAGCATCACCAACGAAGAACAGGCCCACAACATTCGCGATGCCTTGCTAAAAGCAAGCGCAGGCATGCTGGAAGTGTTAAAAGTCGAGGAAAAGGAACGAAAGCGGAATCCCGCCGCACCATTCATCACCTCGACGATGCAACAAGAAGCCGCCCGTAAACTAGGCTTCACCACCCGGCGTACAATGACCGTGGCACAGCAATTGTATGAAGGCATTGACCTTGGCGGCGAAAGCGTCGGTTTGATCAGCTATATGCGTACTGACTCGGTCAATCTCGCCAATGAAGCTGTGCAAGAGATTCGTGAATTAATCACCACTCGTTTCGGCCAAGACAAACTGCCAGACCAACCCCGCATCTACAAAACCAAAAGCAAAAACGCCCAAGAAGCTCATGAGGCAATCCGTCCTACCTCGGCCCAAAGAACCCCGGAATCCGTTAAACCACACTTGTCCACCGATCAATTCAAGCTCTACACCCTGATCTGGAAGCGCACGGTGGCTTGTCAGATGATCCATGCCACCATCGGCACAGTGGCGGTGGACTTGGGCTGCGGCAAGGGGAATATATTCCGGGCAAATGGTTCGACCGTGATCGAGCCTGGCTTCATGGCGGTATACTTGGAAGGCCGTGACGACGAGAAGTCAGGCGAAGACGACGAAAGCTACCTACCCCCCCTCAAAGAAGGCCAAAAGCTTGATTTGGAGGAAATTATCGCTGGGCAGCATTTCACTGAACCACCACCGCGTTATACCGAAGCCAGCCTAGTGAAAACCTTGGAGGAATATGGCATCGGCAGGCCGTCCACCTATGCATCCATTATTTCCACCTTGCAACAAAGGCATTATGTCGTGCTGGAAACCAAACGGTTTTCCCCCACTGACGTAGGCCGAATTGTCAATAAATTCCTAACCGAACATTTTACCCGTTACGTCGATTACAATTTCACCGCCAACCTTGAAGACGAACTGGATGCCGTATCCCGTGATGAAAAGGCATGGAAACCTCTGCTGGCCGAATTTTGGGGACCGTTCATTGCTCTAATCGCTGACAAGGACGAATCGCTAAAACGTTCCGACGTGACTCATGAAGCCATTGAAGAAAAATGCCCCGAATGCGACAGCCCCTTGTCCATCCGTTTGGGCCGCAATGGCCGTTTCATCGGTTGCACCAATTACCCGACTTGCAAATACACCCGAAACCTTGACGGCGATGCCAAGCAAGCAGAGTCCGAAGTGATCGAAGGCAGAACCTGCCCCAAATGCGATTCACCACTGGTTTTAAAAACCGGGCGTTTTGGTAAATTTGTCGGTTGCAGCGGGTATCCGAACTGCAAACACATCGAACCTCTGGAAAAACCAGAAGACTCCGGCGTACAATGCCCCGAATGCAAGAAAGGCACACTGATTAAACGAAAATCGCGTTTCGGCAAATTGTTTTATTCTTGTTCCACCTACCCGACCTGTAGCTATGCTGCGTGGAACCCCCCTCTAGCAGAGCCTTGCCCAAATTGCGGGTGGCCTATTCTCACGGTCAAAACCACTAAACGCCGTGGGGTGGAAAAAGTATGCCCACAAAAAGAATGTGGTTACGCAACGCCTTACGAAGGTGACCCAACAGACGCAAACATGGCTTGAAACAAAGGTAGAGGAAGACATGGGCTGCATATCGAATCTGCGACTAAAACTAGCCGCTAAACAAATGTATGAAGGAAAGCTAGTTGCGTATCCCACTGAGGCGGTTTGGGGCCTTGGCTGCGACCCTTTAAACCCACGGGCAATCTCAGACCTTTTGGACTTAAAAGGGCGAACTGCTACAAAAGGTTTCATTTTGATTGCCGCTGATTTCGGCCAAATTGAGCCTTTTGTGGATATAGCCTCCGAACAATTGAAAGGCAAGCTGTTGGCCTGTTGGCCCGGCCCTGTGACATGGATTGTCCCTATGAACCCACAGACGCCCGTGTGGTTGCGTGGAAACCATGACACGATTGCCGTCAGGGTGACGGCGCATCCGGTGGCATCGGCCTTGTGCAAAGCGTTTGGAGGGGCTATCGTATCCACCAGCGCCAACCTCAGCGGATTGCCTCCTGCACGAACCCAATTAAAGATTAGATGTTATTTTCCCGGTGGCAAGTTGAACTTCCTGCCGGGTGCCATCGGCGGCTTGGATCGACCAACCGCTATTTTTGATGCCCTTAGCGGGACTAAATTGCGCTAAAATAATGCACTATATCTGAATAAACTTGACACAAGGGATGCGGATTCATAGGATTCGCTCATTTGATAATAACAAATACTGGATAACCGCTCGCTGGCGGAGACAATTGTAACGATGACAAGCCCCCAACAAAACCATTCGACGACGGCCAAAGGTCCAAACCAAGCCTATGTCGGCATCAAACAGCTCGTCGAAGCGGAAATGACCGAGGTCAATCAACTCATCATCCGTGAGTTGAGTTCCGATGTCGTGCTAATTAACCAAATTGGCAACTACATCGTCACCAGTGGCGGTAAGCGGCTGCGCCCTGTACTGCTGCTGCTCGTCGCCAACGCTCTGGGTTACCAAGACGATGAGCACATCACCTTAGCCGCCGTGATAGAATTCATTCATACGGCAACCTTGCTGCATGATGACGTTGTGGACGAATCCTCCAAGCGACGAGGACAAGACACCGTCAATGAGCTCTGGGGCAACTCCGCCAGCGTTCTGGTTGGAGATTATCTTTATTCGCGATCTTTCGAACTGATGGTCAGTGTGAAAAAAATGCGCATCATGGAAATCCTCTCCCGCACCACTACAGCGATAGCCGAGGGTGAGGTTTTGCAACTGCTCAATTGCAATAACCCATCGACCAACGAAGAAAAATACCTACAAGTCATTTCACGAAAAACGGCCATTCTGTTCAGTGCAGCGGCCCAACTCGCCGCCGTGCTAGTCGGTGCCAATGAATACATTGAAACTAATTTGAAAGAATACGGGTTAAGACTGGGTATAGCTTTCCAATTGATAGACGATGCTTTGGACTACAAAGCCGACCCGGAAGACCTGGGCAAAAACCTTGGTGACGACTTGGCAGAAGGCAAACCCACCTTGCCACTCATCTATGCGATAGAACATGGCACCGAACAACAAGCCGCACTGCTTCGCCACACCATTGAGGAAGGCGACCGTGACCGCTTCAAGGAAGTCTACGAGATCATTGAGTCCACACGGGCAATCGAGTATACTATTGGTCGCGCTCGTGAAGAGGCCGACAAAGCGATTAAGTCTCTCGTCTGCCTACCGCCTTCCGATTATAAAGAAGCCCTTATCCGGCTCGCAGAATTTTCGGTCGAGCGCAGTTATTGAAAATCATCATTACGGGGTGTAGCTCAGCCTGGTAGAGCACTGCTTTCGGGAGGCAGTGGCCGGAGGTTCGAATCCTCTCACCCCGACCAAT
>CAIWDB010000434.1 GCA_903911305.1 uncultured Methylococcaceae bacterium
GATTGGACTTCATCAACCAAGTGCCGATACAAATTGAAGAATGGACTTACGACTTTGGCCGTCACCGTTTCATGCAATTTTTACATTTTGAAAATGGACGGTTGATTTGGATTAATAATCTGGGCTATGGAACGATAAACGGGTCTGAATGAATGCCCACAGTTCTGGATGACTCGTCATTAGAAAAAGCCCCCACCACTCCCGTGTCACGTCGCTTATTTCGCCAAATCCGACCTTATGTGAAGGCCTACTTTTCAGTTGAAATACATTAGATTAAAGGGAAATTCTCATTGAAAGTCCATTAAATATTGGCAGAGGTTGAATGATGATAATTCAAGAAGAAGCAACTAAGACGTTTGACATTTTTATAAGTCATAATAGCAAAGACAAACTAATATCAAAGGAATTGTCTGATGCGTTGAGTAATCGTGGCATAAGGGTATGGCTGGACGAAGACCAACTATTTGTCGGTGAAATTTGGCAAGATAAAATTGAACAAGCCATTCCATTAACTCGCGCAATCGCCGTATTAATCGGCAAAAACGGACTGGGGCAGTGGCAAGAAATGGAAATGCGCATAGGCATATCAGAATCTGTTACCAGTAAAATAAAATTATTTGCAATTTTGTTAGCTGATGCACCAGAACACTCAGAACTCCCAAAGCTTCTCAATCAGTTTACTTCACTTGATATGCGAGACGGAGTAAATAATGTGATACTTGAAAAAATCGAGATGGGTATTTTTGGCAAAAAATATAAAGTCTCGATAAAAAATTCTGAGTGCTATGTTTTGCTGGCAAAAAACGATGAGTTTCCTGCTCGAATTTGTGAAGAATTAAGTAATTGGCTAAAAGCAGGTTATATAGACTTGCCTGATCCAGAAAACGAAATCGATTACCAACGACAGGTAAAGAAGTTTCTAGACTGCACTGATGCAAAATGGTTAGTGACAATTGCACATGCCAACCAAGTTAAATTCTATGAACGCGAGGTATTTCCGAGACTTAAGGAGAATCCCATCAAAAAAATCATTTTCTTTGAGTCTGGCCGTGAGCTAAATAAAGCTTGGTCTATCGTTTACCCTGATATCCGCTCTCCTATTATAGTGTTAGAGACAGAACACGAAGAGGCTGCAAAAAGTCTATTATCTAATTTAAATGATTATCTTCCTTTGGACATAAAAAGAATTTCAGTGGTGATGCTTATCCCAGCTCAGTATCCTGGAAATTTACGATCAAAAGTATATCAAAAACATTTTGGAAACCGGGTGTCCGATGATTCATTTCTAGAAACTCAAAGGCTTCACCCAAATGAGATAGAAATTTTTAAATGGTATTTAGAAAAATGGCCGGAGAAAGAAGATGAAATCGAGAGTTTCATTTTCCAACGTGAAACATCAATCCTCGCAGCTATGGATGCCGAAGCCGCTATTTTTCTTTGCGGTAACGATAAAATAGCACGGGGCGTCCGTACTGCCTTAGAAAAAATTAAATCAAACAACAATACTCACGCAAAGCTAAAAGCGAAACCTATTTTAGTCGGGTTTGACAACTCACCAAAGAATAAGTTTTACTTTCAAAATAGCGGATATACATTACTCACAGCAGATATTAAGCTGCAATTATGGTGTGAAGATATTGCAAAACTTATCTATGGCGAGCGGAATATTCCTCACAATAACGCCTTCCCATCCACTGCGATAGTAATGCTATTTCAATAGCATTGCTTTTGCAGATAATTATGACATCAAAACATTATAAATCGAATATCATTTCCTATCAGGATTGACTGTTCTAGCTGATTCTACGGTGAGTGCTTTGAGTTTGTTGAGAACTTCTTCAGTCAACATCTGGAGGTCAAACCTCCAAGTCCAGTTTCGGTCTTTTTTACTCGGCGTATTCATTCTAGCAGTGCCGGGCAAGCCCAATATATCTTGTAATGGAACGATAGCCATTTTAGCCACAGAGGAATAAGCTAGATTAATCAAATCCCAATGAATATTTTCTGGTTTGTCGCTTTTCAAATACTTAAGCACTCTTGCTTTTTCTTCTGCGGTTAATGATTCAAACCATCCCTTCGTTGTGTCATTGTCGTGGGTTCCAGTGTAAACAACACAATTATCAGTATAGTTTGGAGGAAGGTAAGGATTTTCATCATCCGTGGAAAAAGCAAACTGTAATATTTTCATCCCCGGTAGATTGAAATTATCCCGCAACTGCTCGACTTCAGGCGTAATAACCCCTAGGTCTTCAGCGATGATCGGCAAGTAACCAAACCGTTCATATAATCTATTGAATAGTGCCTCTCCAGGTGCTTTAATCCATTCGCCATTGATCGCCGTCTCCTCTCCGAATTTCACCGACCAATATGCCTCAAATCCTCTAAAATGGTCAATTCTGACTGCATCGACATAGCCAAGTAGCACGATGAACCGCTGTATCCACCATTCAAATTTATCATTTTTAAGTTGTTCCCAATTGTAAATAGGATTACCCCACAATTGCCCTGTGGCACTAAAATAATCTGGTGGAACACCCGCAACTGTATACAGCACACCAGTATCTTTATTAATGTCAAAATATTCAGGTGTTGCCCATACTTCGGCACTATCATGCGCTACATAAATAGGTAAATCGCCAATGATGCTTATTTTCTTCTGGTTGGCGTATTGTCTAAGTGCGCCAATCTGCTGCTGAAATTCAAACTGCAAAAAGCAATGAAAGTCCATGAATTTTGCATATTTTATCTTTGCCTTTTTAATGGCATCGCGTTTGCGTTTTACAAGGGACAGATTCCATTTAGTCCAAGGTTTGCCGTGATAATGTTCCTTCAATGCCATAAACAATGAAAAATCTTCAAGCCAATCGGCATTGGATTCACAAAATTGGGTATAAGCAACTTGTTGTTCTGGTGACCCAAGAGTTTGAAAATTTCGCCACGCTTTTTTTAGCAGCGGAAACTTTTCTGAAATCACCCGCCCATAGTCAATCGTATTAGGATAAGGTGCCAAGGAGTTTAGGTCTTCGTCACTCAGCAACGCCTTATCTCTGAGTACTTCTAAACTGATTAATAACGGATTCCCAGCCATCGCTGAAAAACACATATAGGGTGAATCACCATAACCTGTCGGGCCTAGCGGGAGAACCTGCCACAGACTTTGCCCACTGGCGGAAAGAAAGTCTACAAATGAAAATGCTTCCGGGCCTAAATCCCCGATTCCAAAACGGCTTGGCAAGGAGGTTGGATGCAACAAAATTCCACTGGATCGAGAGAATGGCATATTAAATACGTTGAGGTGAGGTTTTAGTCAATTATTGAAAAAATAATTCCACTTAGCAATGGCAAAGTGATGAATACGTGAACTAAAAAAAGATTTGATGCCTTTGCAACGGCAAACTATTCGCTAATTTTATGTCAGAAGATCAAAGAAAACAGTTTAAATTTAATAAATAAAATTCCAAAGCTAGCGTAAAAATCAGGTCAAGCGCCAAACCACAATTTTACGCCTAGAGGGCATATCAAAAAACCACTTCCGTTCATGCCTCGCCCTTCGACAAGCTCAGGAGGCTCAGCACGAACGGAAGAAATCGGTTTCATTTAAGACAGTTTGCACCGGGCTGGTCGAAATCTTGGTTTTTTCGAGGCATCCTAGAGCGTGAGGCGGAAATTCTCCGCGCCACTGTAAAAAATCCAGTGGCGCCCAGATATCAATCAGCGCGCAAAGTGCAACTGCTGCCCTAAAGCCTCGGGCGTCACCAATACAACGCCCCCCGCGCTGACATGAAAGCGCTTGGCATCTTCTTCCAAATTCTCCCCTATTACCGTATTTGGTTCAATGATGCAACCCTTGTCGAGAATTGCCTTGGTGATCCGGCAGTGGCGGCCAATGTTAACATCTGGCAGAATGACAGAATCTGTCACTTTGGAGAAAGAGTTCACCCTCACATTGGAAAACAGTAAAGAACGCTTAATTTCAGAACCCGAAATGATGCATCCACCGGAAACCATCGAATCCACTGCATAACCCCGCCTATCCTCGTCGTCAAAGACAAACTTAGCCGGCGGTGTCTGCGCTTGGTAGGTCCATATGGGCCAGTTGGTATCGTATAGATTGAGTTCCGGGTTGACGTTGACCAACTCCATGTTTGCCGACCAGTAACTGTCAACCTCTCCAACGTCCCTCCAGTAGGACTGGGCGCCGCTTTGCACATCCCGGAAAGGATAGGCGTAAATACGGTAGTTTTCGATAACCCGAGGAATGATGTCTTTGCCAAAATCGCGGCTTGAACCAGGCATATCGGCATCTTTAATGAGCTGCTCAAACAAAAATTTTGTGTTGAAAATGTAAATGCCCATTGACGCTAGCGCCTTGTCTGGCTGGCCTGGCATAGGCGGGGGGTTGGACGGTTTTTCGACAAATTCGCGGATGCGTTTCTCATTGTCGACCCCCATCACACCAAAAGCCTTCGCCTCTTCCAGCGGGACTTCCATGCAACCAATGGTCAAATCAGCTTGTTTCTCGGCATGGTCGGCCAACATTAGGCCATAATCCATTTTATAAATATGGTCACCAGCCAAGATTAGCACATATTCCGAGCCACGTTGCCGCAAAATATCAAGATTTTGGTATACGGCATCGGCAGTGCCGGCATACCAAGCATCTTCGGCGACACGCTGCTGGGCCGGGATGATGTCGACAAACTCGCCCAATTCGGCACGTAAAAACCCCCAACCCTGCTGGATATGGCGAATTAAAGAATCTGCCTTATACTGCGTCAATACCCCGACGCGGCGGATGCCGGAATTGAGGCAGTTGGACAATGGAAAGTCGATGATTCGGAACTTGCCCCCGAAAGGCACCGCCGGCTTGGCGCGCCATTCAGTGAGATTTTGAAGCCGCGAACCTCGCCCACCGGCGAGAATTAGCGCCAGCGTATTCCGGGTCAACACGCTAACGAAACGGGAATGATGTGATTCTGACACGAACAATCTCCTGAAGTGATTATTATAGGACATACAACCGGGGCACAAATTTGATAACATGTCCCGGGAATTTACCGGCGATGGCGACCGCCATTCTACTACCAGAGGTCAAACAAAGTGAACTCGAACGAAGAAACTCAATTATCAAACAAACAAACTTCGGTGCCATTTGGCCTGGACCCGGAACTCCAAAGAATCATCGAGGCCCGTCATCACGACCCATTTGCCGTGCTGGGCAGGCATCGTGAACAAGGCAAAGACATTATCCGAGTCATGCTGCCATTGGCGGAAAACGTAAGGATCAGCGGCAATGGCCCGGCATTGGAACGGATAATCGGTACAGACTTGTTCCAATATGCCATCCAAGCCACCAGCAAGATTGATGATCATTTCAGCCTCGACTGGATCGACAAGTCCGGTGGCAACCATACTCATGTTGATCCTTTCACATTCCCCCCTCAGTTGAAAGATTTTGACATACATTTGTTCTGTGAAGGAAAGCATTGGCATGTTTACCGTTTCCTCGGCGCTCATCCGCACAACGTGGATGCCATTGACGGCGTTTTGTTTGCCACTTGGGCACCGAATGCCGAACGAGTAAGCGTGGTAGGCGACTTTAACGGCTGGGATGGCCGCAGCCACCCAATGCGCGTCCGTGGAGGCAGCGGCGTGTGGGAATTGTTCATTCCCGGGATCAATCCCGGCTTGCCCTACAAATTCGAGATTCGCAATCGCCAACATGGCACAATCCATCTGAAAGTAGACCCTTACGCCCAACGTTTCGAACTGCGCCCACAGACGGCATCCATCACTGTCCCCAAAGATGAATTCAATTGGGGCGACCACCAATGGATAGAAAGCCGAAAAAAAAGCGATTGGTTACACGAACCACTTTCGATTTACGAAATCCATCCAGGCTCTTGGCGACTCGATGCCAACGGCGAATTCCTGAGTTATCGGGAATTGGCGGTTCAACTGGTCGCTTACGTGAAGGAACAAGGCTTTACGCATATTGAACTGATGCCTATCACTGAACATCCTTTGGATGCCTCTTGGGGTTACCAAACCACTGGGTATTTTGCGCCAACCGCTCGTTTCGGCGAACCTGACGATTTCCGGTTTTTTGTGGACTATTGCCATAGTCACGGCATTGGCGTCCTGCTCGACTGGGTGCCTGCCCATTTCCCCAAGGATGCCCATGGCTTGGCCCGTTTTGACGGCACTGCATTGTATGAGCATGAAGACCCGAGAATGGGGGAACATCGCGACTGGGGGACATTGATTTACAATTTTGGCCGCAATGAGGTTAAAAACTTTTTGATTGCCAGCGCAGTCTTTTGGCTTGAGGAATTCCACATTGACGGCTTGCGCGTTGATGCCGTGGCATCCATGCTTTACTTGGATTACTCCCGCAACCCCGGCGATTGGATTCCCAACAAGTACGGCGGTAACGAAAACTTGGAAGCCATTTCCTTCCTCCGAGAACTGAACACCGTCACTCACCAGTTGCATCCCGGCACGATGATCATGGCCGAGGAATCCACAGCTTGGCCGCAAGTGACCCGTCCGACATGGACTGGCGGCCTCGGGTTCACGATGAAATGGAATATGGGCTGGATGCATGACACGCTGCAATACATGAGCAAAGATCCCATTCACCGCCATTACCATCATGACCAACTTACCTTTGGCTTGCTCTATGCCTTCACAGAGAATTTTATCCTACCCTTTTCACATGATGAAGTGGTGCATGGAAAACAATCTCTGTTAGGCAAGATGCCAGGGGACGAATGGCGCAAGTTTGCCAACCTTAGGCTGCTCTACACCTTGATGTTCACTTATCCCGGCAAAAAATTACTGTTTATGGGGTGCGAGTTTGGACAAGGCACGGAGTGGAACCACGCGAAGGCGCTCGACTGGTATGTACTGGACTATCCCATGCACCAAGGCATCAAAAAGTTGCAATCGGATGTGAATGTCCTCTATCGCGAAAACCGGGCATTACACCGCCATGACTTCGACCCGAAAGGTTTTGAGTGGATCGACTGCCACGATGCCCCACAATCGGTTTTAAGCTATCTTCGCCGCGCCGGTGACGAATTCGCCGTGGTCATTTTAAATTTCACTCCGGTCCCTCGCCCGAATTACCGTATTGGCGTTCCCGAAGCCGGGGTTTATTTGGAAGTGTTCAATTCGGACTCGGAATACTACGGTGGCAGTAACACGGGCAACTGGCAACTGGTTGCCGAGGAAAAGGAATGGATGGGGCGCCCCTACTCAATTGTGCTAACCCTTCCGCCTTTGGCTGGAGTCGTGTTGACGCTCAAGCCCGAAACCAAGACATCAGACAGCGAGCCTGTCGAAGACGGTTCGGAACTGGTTGATAGCAGCGAAACAGCCACCCAAGCTGAAAAAACCAACACAGAAAATTCAGGGCCGGAAAGCGACGCATGAAAAAAATTCTCTTCGTCACCAGCGAAGCCTATCCACTGATCAAAACAGGCGGACTGGCGGATGTATCCGGCAGCCTGCCCATCGCTTTGGACGCTTTGGGCCACGATGTGCGCATCGTCATGCCTGCTTATGCCGACGTACTCGCCGGCCAGGGTGATTTGCCTAGCAAGCGGATCAACCAAGCCGGCGGGGAAGTCGAAATCTTCGAAACCAATTTACCGGGTACTTCGGTTCCGGTTTGGCTGGTTTCGCATCAAGGCGCTTTCGACCGCTCGGGCAACCCCTATCTCGCCGAAAACGGCAAATCCTGGCCTGACAACGCCGAACGCTTCGCACTCCTGTGCCGGGTTAGCGTTGAAATTGCCATGAACCGGATGGGGTTCGGTTGGAAACCGCAAATTGTCCATTGCAATGATTGGCAGTCAGGGCTAATCCCGGCCCTGCTGGAAGACGAAGCAGACCGTCCGGCCACGGTTTACACTATCCACAACTTGGCTTACCAAGGGCTTTTCCCCAAGGAACTTTTCCAGAAGCTTGGCTTGCCGCAACATTTCTGGTCATACAATGCCTTGGAATTTTGGGATCAACTTTGTTTCCTCAAGGGTGGCTTGGTCTATGCCGACCGTATCAACACCGTCAGCCCAAACTACGCCGTGGAAATCCAAGGCAAGGAATTTGGCTGCGGCATGGAAGGATTGCTGAAAGAACGCAAAGACCGGCTTAGCGGAATCATCAATGGGATAGACGAAGAATCTTGGAACCCATCCACCGACCCACTCTTACCGTTTAGGTTTGAATTGGGCAATATGCTCGGCAAACAAGAAAACAAATCAGAATTACAGAAACATTTTAACCTGACGCTGGACAAGGATGTTGCGGTCATCGCCATGGTAGGCAGGACTGTGCAGCAAAAAGGGATTGACCTTGTCATTGAAACGCTGCCAAAACTGATGGAACTCCCAGTGCAATTGGCCATCTTAGGCAGCGGCGAGAAAAAATACGAACAAACCCTCAAGCATTGGAACAGCCTTTACCCTGAGAGAATAGCGCTCAAACTGGGTTACGACGAACCATTGGCCCACCTCATGGAGGCAGGTTCGGACTTATTCCTAATGCCTTCCCGTTTCGAGCCTTGTGGATTGAACCAAATGTACAGCCAACGCTACGGCACGGTTCCGATAGTCCGTTGCGTGGGAGGGCTTGCCGACACGGTTGAGGATTCCACACCCGAAAACTTGGATCAAGCCACAGCAAGCGGGGTTATTTTTCATGAAGCCAGCGCAGAGGCATTGCTTCAAGCGATTTACCGTGCATTGAATTTATTTAACTCAAAAGAGCAATGGAAAAAAATCCAAAAGACCGGCATGAGAAAAGACTTCTCTTGGAAACAAAGCGCCAAGAAATATTTGGATTTATATGCCCTAGCCTTACAAGACCTTAACCAACGCGGCGACAAAGCCAGTCATCACTAAGAATTTAAGCCCATAGCTTGCCTCTTGATTGCAGCCGCTGGGCCTATTTGTCAACGCCAATCAGCATCGCAATGTTGCCGATGGGTTGACTGGCCCTTTGCGCTTGAGTGAATATTAGATATTTTTTTTATTTCAAGGCCAACTGCACTTGATTACCCGCGTGAAATAGTTAAAACTGTTCGATGTTTTTGCGTACCGTACCCCCCTTAAAACAAAACATTCCAAATAGGGCGGAAGGGCAGCAAAAAACAATGTCCAGCTTCTTCGCGGCCCAATAAACGGCGCGAAAGATTTTTCCAAGTAAGTGCCATTTCGGCACGTGGTTCACGTTGAAACGAGAGAGACGACAATGAGAAAAAAATTTCCCAGGGAAGTTTTGCATTCAAAAGCAGAATGGAAGAAGGTAAACATCAACATGCACGGGGAATTGGAGTCGCCAGCTCTGGAACTCAGTTACCTGAAGGGGGCCACCCACAGCGCCAAGTCATTTGAACTCCCCGATAATTTAAAGTCAGTCAACACCCCCGACATCAAAGAATTCATTGAAGAACACACCATCACAAAAATCATGCTGACGGGTCACTTGGAGAATCCTGGCAGTGAAAATCCACACGGGTTCATCGAATATGAAATTGACGACGGTGGGATGGACATCATACTGTATCGCGTCAATGGCGAACCGCAAACCAAACATGTCACCATCAGAATCGAAGAAGTCCACCATTTCAACAACCATGACAATAAGTGGGTTTACAATGAACTGGAAGATTTGATCGAAACTGCGGGTTTGATCAAACACAAAGCGGCAGTCGTAGCATAGGCGTTTATTCTTGGGATTGTGACATCTATCGTGGCTTGACTATCTGAGAGGAGTTGCCATGAAAGGAGTGAATAACCTTCATCCTTGGGGCTGTCAGCACATTGCCAAGACCGTTAGGCAAACACTAACGCCGCTTCTTAACCCTATGTCGCAATAGGACCCATTCGACCGATGTGGTCAAGTTAGACCAATTAAAAATTTTAATATGGGCCGAATCGGTCCAAACGAGGAGGTTAGCATCATGTCAGAAACATCACGCATTGACCGTCGCAAATTTCTACAGATCGCCGGTTTCGGTGCGCTTAGCGCCGCAACTGGGCCTAAGTGGCTGTTCGCAGCCACAAATGCCCGCTATGCAAGGGAAGCGTCGCCAGACTTTCAAGCGACTGTTGAAATTGAAATCAACGCGGTAGCCACCGAAGCGCCCATCCTGCCCGGCAAACCGACTCGGGTATGGAAATATGAAGGCAAATTGCTAAAAGGCCCGGATGGAACTGTCGCGCAATTGCCGGGGACGCATTTGGGCGCGGTGTTCTTTTTGGAGAGAGGCCAAAAAGTGCGCTTTTACTTCAAAAATGATTTGCCCGAAACGAACATCATCCACTGGCACGGTCTCCATGTGCCTCAGAACATGGATGGTCACCCGATGTACGATGTACCGGCAGGCAGCGGCTACGTCTACGAATTTCAAATTGACAATCCGGCCGGCACCTACATGTATCACGCCCATACCCATGAAA
This sequence comes from uncultured Methylococcaceae bacterium, assembly GCA_903911305.1. Lineage (GTDB taxonomy): Bacteria > Pseudomonadota > Gammaproteobacteria > Methylococcales > Methylococcaceae > Methylumidiphilus. The sequence goes on from CAIWDB010000434.1 coordinate 10,470, forward strand.
AAACCGGGCAGCAGGTTTACAAGGGGTTGGCGGGGCTAATTATCGTATCCGACCCGGATGAAAAAGCCTTGAATCTGCCTAGGGGCGAATTCGATCAACCTATCGTGTTGCAGGATCGTAATTTCGATGCTGACAACCAGTTGGTCTACGCGCAATCCATGCGTGAAAAACACATGGGTTTCTTAGGCGATGAGATGATCATCAACGGCAAGCGCCATTTTGTATTGCCGGTGGCAACCCGCCCCTATCGCTTACGCTTGCTAAACGGGTCAAACTCCAGAATCTATAAGCTTGGATGGGATGATGGCACAGCGTTGACGGTGATTGCGACTGACGGTCATTTCTTGGAAAAACCAGTGACACGCCCTTTCGTCATGTTGGCCCCCGGTGAAAGGATTGAGCTTTGGGCTGATTTTTCAGGACGTAAAGTTGGCAGTGAGATGGTCATGAAAAGCTTGCCTTTCACTGGCGCCATGCCTGGTCATGGTGAAGGGGGTGGTGGCATGATGATGGGTGGCATGAATCACGGAGGTGAGACAGGGCCACAGGGCGGCGGCATGATGGGTGGCATGATGAACCACGGCGGCGGAACAGGGCCTCAAGGCGGCGGCATGATGGGCGGCATGATGAACCACGGTAGCGGAACCGGGCATCAAGGCGGGGGTATGATGGGCGGCATGATGAACCATGGCGGCGGAACCGGGCCTCAAGGCGGGGGTATGATGGAACATAAAGCCGAAGCCGCGGCAAATTCGGAAACCAAGGCCGAAGACAACCAACACGGTGGCATGGGCATGATGGGAACTTCTAAAATCCCTCAAGGCTCCGAATATGCCTTGTTCAAGGTGCATATCATGCGCGAAGAAAACGTATCGCTGCCGCTGCCACAGCGTTTAACCACCGTTGAACGTTATGAACGTGCGCAAGCTGAGAATCCTGACAATCCCCGCAGCATCAAAATTTCCATGATGCGAATGAACTGGCTACTCAATGGCAAGGAATTTGAAATGACATCGGCCAGCCCGGAAGAAACTGTCAAAATGAATACGATGCAGGTCATTGAATTTGACAACGGCTATTCGCAAAGCATGGGTATGGGAATGATGTCTGGACTCCCACATCCAATGCATCTTCATGGTCAGCAATTCCAAATCATTGAGCGGGTCATCCGCGATGACCGCCGTAAAGACTATGAAACTGTCAGCAAGGGCTTCATTGATGAAGGCTGGAAGGATGTCGTGCTGGTGATGCCGGGCGAGAAAGTCACTCTGCTGAAACGCTTCGACGATTACAAAGGCTTGTTCCTCTATCATTGCCACAACCTTGAACATGAAGAAATGGGGATGATGAGGAATTTTAACGTGGTATAGGCTAACCCAAGCTTTGGGGAGGTCGGTCCACTGGCTGGAATTAATAGCTGATGTTACGCACGGAAGCGAAATTTGCCTATTTCCGCGCATGCCGGGAGCGTTGCGTAACGTCAGTTTATAGAAAAACCCTAACCATCTCCCCGGCCCGCGTTTGGTTAAATTATGGAAAATGATATTTTAAATGTACTCATTGTCGATGACAGCCCGGAGGATCGGGAAGTCATGCGTCGGCATTTGCTCGCTAGTTCGCCAGGGCGCTACCAAATCACGGAAGCCGAAACCGGCGATGCACTTTTGCAAGCGATGGCGGACAAAAATCATGGGGTTCTACCTGATTGTGTCCTGCTGGATTATTACCTACCCGACTACGACGCACCGGAATTGCTTGAAATGATGGGCGGTGCGGACAAGCCCTGCTGTCCGATTGTCGTTATCACTGGCAATTCCGGCGGCATTGATGTCCGCTCCATTCTTCGTCAGGGCGCCCAAGACTTCATCGGCAAGAGTTGGATTAACCCCGAAAGCTTATCCCGCACCATTGAAAATGCCATTGAACGGTTTGGCATGATCCGCGATCTGAGGGAGCGTGAGCAACGCCTGGCGTTGGCCTTTGATGTCAGCCACACATTCGCTTTTGAATGGGAGCCGGCCAGCGACATTGTCAAACGCACCGGCAGCGCATCGGCAATTTTGGGATTGCCTATTGAAAAAGCAATCTCCAACTTTGGGCATAGCTTCATTCAAATGGTTCACCCGGATGACCGCCAACGTTGCCATGATCAGATAAATGCCTTGTGTGCTGAAGCGGACAGCTATCATATTGAATACCGCTTGATTCGATGCGATGGCACTGAAGTCTTCCTCAAAGAATCAGCACGTGGCTTTTTCAATGAGCAAGGACAACTTGTACGCTTAGTCGGGGCCAGCACGAATGTCACTGAACACAAGCGCGCCACGATTGCCCTGTATGAATCGGAGCAGCGTTTCCGTCAAATGGCAGAAGCGGTTGGCGACATGTTTTGGATTACATTGCCCGCATCGCAGGCTTTCTTGTATGTCAGCCCTTCCTTTGAACAGATTTGGGGCAGAAAATGTGAAGACTTGTACATCAACCCAAAACTTTGGCTGGAGGCGATCATACCCGAAGATTTGCCACATGTAATAGAATGCGTTAATTCTTTATCGCTTGGTAAACACTATGCTGTGGAATATCGCATTAGGCGACCCGACGGTTCAATCCGATGGATCAATGAACGGGCCTATGCGTCCCGCAGCAAGGATGGCGATATATTGCTCACCTCTGGCGTGGATTCCGATGTGACGGAATCAAAAATGATGGAAAATGCACTGCTCGAAAGCGAGGCCCGTTTTCGTACCATTTTTGAGTCATCCAGTGACGCGCTGGTGTTGTTGGACGGGAATCGGTTCATTGATTGCAACAAAGCTGTATTAAGCATCTTTGGCTGCGCCAAACTGGAAGATTTTCTATACCAATCGCCTGCCTTTTTTTCTCCCCCCTATCAACCCTGTGGCGAATCATCAGTGCTTTTAATCAAATATTGGCATGAACAAGCCCTCAACAATGGCCCGCAACGATTTGATTGGCAGTTTCGTCGCTTTGACGGAACTGAATTTGAAGCAGAAATCGTATTGAACCGTATCGAGTTGCAGGGCAAACCCGTGATTCAATCCACTGTGCGCGACATCACCGCACGCAAAGCCATGCTAACCGCCTTGGCTGAAGCCAAAGGTCAGGCTGAAAGGGCCAATCAGGCAAAATCCCTTTTCTTGGCAAATATGAGCCATGAAATTCGCACACCGATGAATGCCATCGTTGGCCTCAGTAATTCATTGCGACAGGAGTCCATCACGCCTCAGCAAAGCAAAAAACTGGAAAAGATTTGCAAGTCCAGCCAACATTTATTAAACATCATTAACGACATTTTAGACCTGTCCAAAATTGAAGCCGACCAATTGCAATTGGAATCCACGAATTTCGACCTGCATGAGCTAATTGATTCCATAGCCAACATAATAGGCGATTTGGTTCTGTCCAAAGGGCTGACCCTCAATACGGATTATGCAAAAGTTCCCCGCTGGTTGAACGGTGACCCAACCCGCCTCCGCCAAGCCCTGCTCAATTACGCTGGCAACGCCGTCAAATTCACCGAGCATGGCAGCATTTCCCTGCGGGTCCGGGTAATCGAGTACTTTGGCGGTGAACTGCTGGTTCGCTTTGAAGTGATAGACACTGGCATTGGTATCACATCAGAGCAATCTACCCGGATTTTCCAAGCTTTTGAGCAAGCCGACATATCCACTACACGGAAATATGGTGGAACCGGGCTAGGACTTGCCATCACCCGTCGGTTGGCACTTTTGATGAAGGGAGAGGTTGGCATGGAGAGCGCACCGGGGATAGGTAGCACATTCTGGTTCACGGCACGCTTGCAGCCTGCCCAAGGAAGTATGCTGGAACGACCGACTATTCCTGACCTTGCTGATGCAAAAGCTGAATTAATGGCAAAACACCGTGGGGCTTCGATCCTAGTAGTGGACGATGACGACATCAACTGTGAAATAGCCATCGAGTTGCTGACCGATGTTGGTTTGATCATTGAAACAGCGGAGGACGGTTTCCAATCCTTGGAGAAGGTGCAAGTCAAATCCTATGATGCGATCCTGATGGATATGCAGATGCCCAAAATGGGTGGGCTGGAAGCGACCCGTGCCATTAGGAGCCTGCCGGGTTTGCAAAAAACTCCGATTATTGCCATGACCGCCAACGCTTTCGAAGAAGACCGCAAGGCGTGCGAGGAAGCGGGCATGGACGATTTCATCAGCAAACCAGTGGATCCCCAAATTCTGTATGCAGTTTTGGTTAAATGCTTAAATTGAAAGTAAAATTGTTTTCTAGTATTCCCAATTGGAAACCCCAATGACTGAACATTCCCCAATACACTTCCCTCCCGAATGGGCACAACAATCTGCCGTGTTACTGGCTTGGCCCCACGCGCAAAGCGAATTCAACCCTTGGCGAACCGATGTCGAAGCCACTTATGAAGAAATCGCCATTGCGGTTTCGCAACGTCAGCGGCTCATCATCGCCTGTAACGATGACACCTTGCGCGATCAGGTCGCTTCTCGGTTAAAGCCCTATCTTGGCTCAATTAGCTTCGCGAAACTGCCTTATGACCTTGAGTGGGTTCGCGATACCGCCCCGTTGACCGTGGAGATTGGGCAAAAAGCTAAATTGTTGGATTTCCGCTTTAATAATTGGGGTGACAAATATGAATTCGACAATGATGTGGCATTTGCCCGCAACCTTTACAAATCGGGCGCCATTGGCAAAACTTCAATGGAAACCGTTGATTTTGTGTTGGAAGGCGGCAGCTTGGAAACCGACGGTGAAGGTACTTTGCTCACGACGGCTCGCTGTTTGCTAAACCCCAATAGAAACCCAGAATTGAATCAAAGCCAGATAGAGGAACAGCTTAAATCATCCTTCGGTCTGCAACGTGTTTTATGGCTCCATCATGGCTTTGCCGAAGGGGATGACACTGATGCCCATGTGGATACACTGGCAAGGTTCTGTTCCCCCGACACCATTGCCTATACCGCTTCAAACGACAGCGAAGACCCCATCCATGGGGAACTCAAAGCCATGGAGGACGAATTAAAGGCATTTCGCACCGCCGCAGGCAAACCTTACACACTGGTTCCCCTGCCTGTCCCCAAACCGATTTACAGTGAAGAAGGCGAACGCTTGCCCGCCACCTACGCCAACTTTCTCATCATTAACAAAGCGGTTTTAATTCCAGTGTACGACGATGATGAAGACGCCACCGCTTTCATCCGCTTGTCAAAATGTTTTCCCGACCGTGATTTGATTGGCATTGCCGCAACCCCATTGATTCGTCAATATGGAAGCATTCACTGTATGACGATGCAATTTCCTAAATCCTTGGTATTGCCTGAACTATGAAGAAAACCTTAACCGTTGCCTTGGCCCAACATGCCTGCGGTTCCACACGGGAAGCCAACCTAGCCGAATCAGTGAAGCATATCCGACTAGCCAAACAGTCAGGTGCTGAATTGGTGTTATTGCCAGAACTGCATGTAGGGCCTTATTTTTGCCAAATCGAAGACACCGAAAACTTTGAATTGGCCGAACCCATCCCCGGACCCACCACCGAGGAGTTGGGACAGCTTGCCAAGTCGTTGGGCATCGTGATTGTGGCCTCTTTGTTTGAGCGCCGCGCACCGGGGCTTTATCACAATACCGCCGTAGTGCTGGAAAAAGACGGCACATTGGCGGGTAAATACCGCAAGATGCATATTCCCGACGACCCCGGCTACTATGAAAAATTTTATTTCACTCCCGGTGACATCGGCTTCAAACCCATTCAAACCTCAGTGGGGAAACTGGGTTTGTTGGTTTGTTGGGATCAATGGTATCCTGAGGCGGCAAGGCTGATGGCCCTTTCCGGTGCAGACTTGCTGCTTTACCCCACGGCGATAGGCTGGAATCCCGAAGATACGGAAGCAGAACGGCAACGCCAACTTGACGCTTGGATCACCGTCCAACGCGGTCATGCGGTCGCCAACGGCTTGCCGGTGCTTTCGTGCAACCGCATTGGTCACGAACCCGACCCGAGTCCGAATAGCCAAGGGATACAATTTTGGGGCAATAGCTTTGTGGCAGGGCCGCAGGGGGAATTTTTAGCCCATGCCAATGCCCAAGAATGCAAACTCATCACCGTGGAACTGAACCTTAAGCGTTCGGAAGATGTGCGCAGAATCTGGCCTTTCCTGCGTGACCGCCGGATTGATGAATACGGCGGGTTGGTAAAGCGGTTTTTAGATTAAAGTGGATCAACGCAACAGACAAATACCATGAACAAAAGAAAATTCGAACGCGATTCAGATGACAAAATAATTGCCGGTGTGTGCGGTGGATTGGCACGCTATTTTGGGGTCAGCTCCAAACTCATCCGTTTCCTGTTTTTCGTTTCGGCTTTTTTCTATGGATTCACTTTCGTGATCTATATCTTGTTTTGGCTGATTGGGCCATTGCGTCGATCAACCCGGGAAAACCTGACTCGGGATTTACGCAAAAAAGCAAGGAATTTGGATAAGCTGGTCGAAGACACCTGCGCCCGTGTAAGCCTGCCGAAACTGTCTAGCCGCTTGAAAAGTGTGCATGAAATGATTGAACCGCTACTGCCTGAATTGGAAAGCAAGTCTCTCAACAAAGAACCGGAACTGCGTCCAGTCTATAATGCCGCCTTGGTGCATTTGCCCGAACTGTTGGAAAACTTCTTACGGTTGCCCTCAAACTACGCTCAAGGCCAACCGATCAGCGGAGTCAAAACCGCTCAAGACCATTTATACGACGAATTGGAAAAACTGGAACGAACCTTGGTCAACGTCACCAAAGGCCGTTATGGACAAAAATTCGCCCGGTCAGTCGATGCACTGGATAGTATTAACGCACGCTACGAAGATGATCCGACCGCACCCTATCGGTTGAAACTTGAATCCCTACAAAGCCGAATGGCAAGTCGTTTGGACCCCGAGGCGACGGCAAAGCTGGAAAACATCAAAAACGCTTTAATCGCTGCATTGGGCCGTCTGATGCAAACGGTTGACGAGTCCGATGCGAATCTTTACAACGTCAAACAGATTGCCTTGGAATATCTGCCCAACACCATAGACAAATATCTTGCCCTGCCTCAAGGATTGGCCGACAACGAACCATTGTCGCAAGGCAAAACCGCACAAGCCGCGTTTCATGAACAATTGAACGTGCTTGACGGTGCATTGAATCGAATGGTCACTAGCCTGTATCAAGAAGATGCACAAGGCTTGTTCGTGCATGGCCATTTTTTACGCGACAAGTTCCTTGACGGCCAAATGGAGTGGATGGGAAATGACAAATCATAACCCGTTTGGATCATATGTACCCCGTGAAGATCGGAGCCATAAGCGTGCGATATTGCATTTGGCTCACGGTAGGCTTAAACCCTTGCTGCGGGAATTTGACGGTTTGAGACAATAATGGCTCTTTCGTCTTTGGAAATCTGCGCGGGGGCGGGGGGTCAGGCATTAGGCTTGGAATGGGCTGGCTTTGACCATGCTTGCCTAGTCGAAATCGAACCGCCCGCCTGTGCGACCTTGCGCATCAACCGTCCCCACTGGAACGTGGTTGAAGGCGATCTGCGCGTATTTGATGGCAGACCTTTCAGAGGCATAGACCTATTGGCTGGCGGAGTGCCCTGCCCTCCATTTTCCAAAGCCGGCAAACAATTAGGTTCCAACGATGAGCGGGACTTGTTCCCCGAGGCCATCCGCCTCGTCGACGAATGCCGACCCCAAGCCGTCATGCTTGAAAATGTGCGTGGGTTGTTGGATGCTGTGTTTGGCGATTACCGGAACAAAGTCGAAAAACAACTGATCAAACTGGGTTACAAACCAAGCTGGAAACTGCTAAACGCCTGCGATTATGGGGTTTCACAACTGAGACCTCGTGTGGTCTTCGTGGGCATCCGCAAAGATTTGGCTGACAAGTTTGATTGGCCCGAACCACTCAAGACGCAACCGCCGACGGTGGGCGAACTGCTTTATGACCTAATGGGCAAGCACGGGTGGCGCGGGGTGGACCGATGGCGCGACCAAGCCAATATGATTGCACCAACTTTAGTGGGTGGGTCGAAAAAACATGGAGGGCCCGATCTAGGGCCAACCCGAGCAAGGCAAGCGTGGGCGACGCTAGGCGTCGATGGGCTGGGGCTGTGGAATGATGCCCCACCGCGTGATTTCGTGGGTTTGCCGCGCCTGACGACGCGCATGACGGCACGCATCCAAGGCTTCCCCGACGAATGGGCTTTCTACGGCAAGAAAACCCCGGTTTATCGTCAAATCGGCAATGCATTCCCCCCCCCTGTCGCCGCCGCCGTGGCTAGAAAAATTCACTTAGCCTTGACGGTAAGGCGAAGCTTCAAAGCCGCTTAACTCTTGTGACCATCATCAAACCCAGCTTCCAAGCATCACTGGAATTTGCTGAGGAGGCCGATTCGCATCACGGCTTGACCAAAAATGTTCGTGCCTATCATGATTCAATCCGTGACTGTGGTCACCAGAACCATCAGCAAGGGCAACCAAACTCCCTGCCGACTGAGACAGAATTTAGCCAAGCCCGCAAAGCATTTCATAAAGAATTGCTGGAAACCGTGTTGACATTGAATGCCGCTGGCGTTGCCAGCAACGCTGACAAAGACAATCGGGCCAGCGTCGCGATAGCGGCTGGCATAGCCCGCCTTCTTGAGGCGGAAACCCAAGCCAACCGCTTGGCAGGGCAAACCTCGGGCAATCGGTTTGAAGATGCCTGTGCCGGGTTCGTCCGCAATACTTTCAGCAAACTGAGCCATCTGCGGCCCGGAATTTGGGATGTCCACCAAGTGACTGGTCGGAACCGGCTTGAAATTGCCAAATATGAACAGTTCGCCCATCTAGTCGCCTTGGACGAAGCAGCGAAGGGCAATCCCGCGCTAGCCGCTGCGCTGGGCAGCGACTACACCATCACACCCGATGTGGTGGTCGTCCGCCATACAGAGTCTGACGACGAGATAAACAAACATGCCCGACTGGTGGATGGCTCGGTTTCGCGCCACGCCAGTTTGCGTCAGGAAACAGGGAGCAGGCCATTGCTTCACGCCAGCATTTCCTGCAAGTGGACAATCCGTAGCGACCGCGCCCAAAATGCACGTTCCGAAGCCTTGAACCTGATCCGCAACCGCAAGGGCCACCTTCCTCACATTATGGTGGTGACGGCAGAACCCACCCCCTCCCGCTTGGCCTCCATCGCCTTAGGCACGGGAGACATTGACTGCGTCTACCATTTTGCCCTTTACGAACTGCAAGAATCCTTGCATCAGTTGAATATGTCCGATGCGATTGACATGTTGATGGTGATGGTTGATGGCAAACGGCTCAAGGACATCTCCGATTTGCCGCTGGATTTGGCGGTGTGAGCAACACCTGAATCCCCGCCTCGCGCAATAAGTTCGCCGTTTCAAACACCGGCAAACCCATCACGCCGGAGAAACTACCTTCCAAATGTGCGATGAAAAGAGCGCCCAATCCCTGAATGGCGTAAGCCCCTGCCTTGTCGCAGGGTTCACCCGTGACCCAGTAAGCTTCGATTTCAGCCTCGGAAATCACCCGAAAGCTGACTCTGCTTAAATTCATCGCTTGCCAATGTTCATCCCCCAAGCGCAGTGACACCGCACTCAACACCTGATGTTCCCGGCCCGATAAACGTCCTAGCATATCCCTTGCGTGATCAAAACTTTGCGGCTTGCCGAAAACTTCCCCATCCAATACCACCTCGGTATCTGCGCCTAACACTGGCAACTTGGTCGGGCAAGCAAGCTGGCCTAGCAGGGACTTTTCAGCTGCGACACGATACACATACTGTTCAGGCAGTTCGCCCTGTCGTGGTATTTCGTCGGCTTCCACAGAAACAGCCTGAAAAGCCAAGCCCATCTGAGCCAATAATTCGCGGCGGCGAGGAGAGGCAGAGGCCAAAATAATGCTTGGGGTAGTCATCGGTGATAAGGATGGTTGTTTAGTATGCTCCAAGCACGGTAGAGTTGCTCGGCAAGCACAATACGGACTAATGGATGGGGGAATGTCAACGCAGACAACCGCCAACGGTCATCGGCTTTTGCCAAACAACTTTGGGCTAAGCCGTCCGCCCCCCCTACCAGCAAAGAGACATTACGCCCTTCCCCTAGCCAGCCTGACAAAGTATCTGCCAATCGTGGCGTGGACCATTCCTTGCCACTCAAATCCAAAGCCACCACCCGGTCACCGGAGGGGATTGCGGCCAGCATTTTCTGGCCTTCCTCATGGATGGCACGATCAATGTCGGAATGTTTGCCACGCTTACCCGGAGAAATTTCCCTAAGCTGTAACGCACATTCACGGGGCATGCGCTTGGCATATTCCTCGTATCCTTTAGTGACCCAGTCTGGCATCCGGTTGCCCACACAAATCAATTGGATCTGCATTGCCCGCCGCTATACCTCCACCAATGTGCCTATCTCCAAGGCTTGTTTGGAAGGTATGCCAAAAAAGACAATTGGCGTTGATGCATTGCGGAACATGAAAATGAATATACGCTCTTGCCAAGAATTCAGTTCAGGATTGGGGGAAGGAATTAAGGTTTCGCGCCCGATGAAAAACATGGCTTCGTTAAGATTCAGCTTGATTCCCTTCTGATTGATAAGCGCCAACGCATGGGGTATGTCAGGGGATTGGGTAAAACCGAATTTGATGGTGACCCGGAAAAAGTTCTCGCCTAAATCTTCCACATCAAGCCGGTCTTTGGCAAGCACATAAGGTATGTCTTGGGTTGTGACCGTCAGCAGGATGACTTGGTCATGCAAAATTTTGTTGTACTCAAGGTTCTGCAACAACGCGAACGGCAGACTCAAATGGCGGCTATACAAGAAAATAGCCGTGCCGGGTACGCGGATGGGGGGGGATGTCCTAACCCGCTCCATAAATTCGGTCAACGACGTGGCAGACCGTTGCAAATGCCAAACTAGCATTTTTCTACCCTTCCTCCAAGTGGTCATCAACAGGAAGAGCAAAGCGGCTATCAGCAACGGAAACCAACCGCCGTCTATGATTTTGACGGCATTGGCACCAAGGAATGAAAGATCGATCGTCAGGAAGACCACCAAGAATGTAATGGCCCATTTCGACTGCCACTTCCAAACATCCATCGCCACAATAAAGGCCAGACTCGTGTCGATTGCCATCGTGCCCGTCACGGCGAAACCATAGGCGGATGCCAAATGGCTGGAAGACTGAAACACCAGCACCAGAATCAATACGGCGACTAACAGAAACCGGTTGACGGCGGGGGCAAACACCTGACCCATTTCGGAACTGGAAGTATGAATAAATCGTAGGCGTGGAATGTAATCCAACTGCACGGCTTGCCGGGTGATGGAAAATGCACCCGAAATGACCGCTTGGGAAGCAATCACCGTTGCTGCTGTGGACAGGGCGATGAGTGGATATAACGCCCAATCAGGAGCCAATAGGTAAAACGGATTCTTGACCGCAGTGGGATCACGCAAGATGAGCGCACCTTGACCGAGATAATTCAATAGCAGCGCGGGCATGACGAAGAGTATCCAGCTAAACTGAATAGGCTTTCTGCCAAAATGCCCCATGTCGGCGTACAGCGCCTCGGCACCCGTCAGGGCTAGCACAATCGCACCCAAGGCCAAAAACCCATGCCAATGATGTTTGATAAAGAAATTTAGCGCATATTTTGGATTAAACGCCATCAAAATGTCAGGCGATTTGATCAGGCTATCAATGCCCAATAGCGCCAGAGTGAGAAACCAGAAGACCATGATAGGCCCAAACAATGTCCCCACCTTCTCTGTGCCCATACTCTGAAACAGGAACAAGCCAACCAATACGCACAAGGTCAATGGAATGACATAGGGATGCAAGGCCGGAGCGGCCACCTCAAGCCCTTCAACCGCGCTCAACACTGAAATTGCCGGCGTGATAATGCCATCACCATAAAACAAAGCGGCCCCAAACAAACCAAGGCTCACGATGATGGCACGCTGATGAGTCTTGTGCCTTCCTCGCAAAGCCAAGGCCATCAATGCCATGATGCCGCCTTCGCCCCGGTTATCAGCCCGCATGACGAATACCACATATTTCAGGCATATCACCATGATTAGCGACCAGAAAATCAGAGAAATGGACCCAAATACAGTCACTTTGTCCGGTAAAAGGCCATGAGCCTGATTGAAAATTTCTTTCATGGTGTACAGCGGGCTAGTGCCCACATCGCCATACACCACGCCTATGGCACCTAAGGCAAGGGCGGCGAAACTCGTTTTATTATTAGATTGGGAATGTTCAGTGGTTGGCATTTCGGTTCCTTCAAGGACCCTTGCTAAAATAAGGAATGATTCAAGCTTGCGTGAAAAGCGCTTTGCATGGACAATAATTTTATTCTTTGTATGAGGAAATAGCGACTAAACCGATATGAAAGCAAACTGCGCGATGAGTTTTAAACGTGTCGCATGCGGAACTCAGGCCCATGCATTATGCTTGGACATCAGTGCCTCTGGCATTTTGTTTGAAGCAAACGAAGCTGCCGATGTAGGCAGGGCACTTGAGATTCGTACATTTCCAGCGGATAGAATCACCCCTCCCCTGACTGCGCTCATTGAGGTCATCCGTTGCACCAAAACCAATGAAGGCCATTTTAGGATCGTTGGCGAAATCAAGGGGATCAAAAGCCAAGCCCCCGACCTAATAAACTCCTGACCATGTATTCCATTACCAAAGAAGTCTATTTTTGTTACGGTCACCGGCTGATGAACCATTCCGGCAAGTGCAAAAACATTCATGGCCATAGCGTAAAAGCAGCCATTACCCTGCAAGCGGAGGATCTGAATGATCAAGGCATGGTGTGTGATTTTGCCGACATTGCCGCTGCGTCGGCTGCATTCATCGAGACTGAACTGGATCATAATTTCCTGCTGCACCATGAAGACCCATTGGTGGGTTTGCTAAAACAGGCCAATGAGCGCTGCATGGTGCTTAGCGAACATCCCACTGCCGAGTACATTGCCAAGCTCATTTTCGATTACATACAGGAGAAAGGCCATCCCATTCGAGAGGTCACACTGTGGGAGACCGCCAGTGCCTGCGCCAGTTATCGGGAAACCAACCCACGCTAACCCGCATGTATTTCCTTGACCCTTTGGCGAAATCCTATTGGTTGGCAAAACTATGTGAAGCCAACTTTGATCGCCTGCTCAAGCTGATACCCAACTTGCCAGAAATGGCGGGGTCTTCGATCGCCCATGCCGACGGCAAACCATCCTTGCATGTCGATTTGCTGGAGCATGCCCCCTATACCCTGACATTGGAATTGAGCCATCTCTTCGACATCGGGCTTAAATCCGAAATGGAGCCAGCCGTAAGAGTGCGTGTCTATTTGGATGCGCGAACAGCAGAAATGCTTAGCGACCATGACCGCCCCAAAGTACACATGGGCTTAAACCAGACAGGCAATGCCAAGAGGGTCTTGGATTACAAATGGACGCTCAATTATTTCCTGTCACAATGGCTAGACCATTGCCTTGCGGGTCACTATTGCTTCGGAGTTTCCCGCTCTGAGCGGACAACCTGCATCGAAGCAGGTTTAAATTGAAACATTTCAGACCCTCGCAATGTAGTAAAATCGTCAAATAAAACCTCCAACCATCATTCAACCATTTAACTACGCACAAGGGGAATAACAATGAACGCAGTGACAAACCCATCCGAATCACTTACGCTGACACCCCCGGAACCAGTCAAGCCTGTTGCCCCAGAACAAGCCTCTTCTTTGGTCAAGCTGGACGAAACCACCATTGCCAAGCTAGACGACAGGGTGAAATCATTTGTCGATAACATTGTGCAATTAGATTCACACAGCCCCGAGTTCATTGGCAAGGTCAACAGTATCCATGCGCTAGGGAGTGATCAGATACGCGCAGCAGCCAGTATCTCAAACCGCTTGCTAGATCGACCCGTTGCCAGCCTCAATGATGGACTTGGCGATGGTCATTCCAAAGTGTCTAAGAGCCTACTCGATTTAAGGGAAACCATCGAAAGATTAGACCCGACTAGGCAGGGTAATTTGTTGGAGCCGCGTAAAATCTTGGGGTTCATCCCTTGGGGTAACAAAATCCAAGATTATTTTAGACAGTATCAATCATCCCAAACCCACCTCAATGCCATCATCCAAGGGCTGTACAACAGCCAGGACGAATTACGCAAAGACAACGCGGCCATTGAACAGGAAAAAGTCAACGCTTGGGATTTAATGCAAAAACTTGAACAATATGCCCACCTAGGAAAAAATTTGGACGCGGCATTGGAAGCCAAAATTACCGACATTGAAGCCACCGACCCGGAAAAAGCACGGGTAGTCAAAGAAGAAATGCTGTTTTACATCCGCCAAAAAGTTCAGGATTTGCTAACCCAATTGGCGGTCACCGTCCAGGGTTATCTGGCAATGGACATGGTTCGCAAAAATAACTTGGAACTGATCAAGGGCGTGGAACGAGCCACCACAACGACGATTTCTGCCCTGCGCACGGCGGTTATTGTGTCTCAAGCGCTTGCCAACCAGAAATTGGTGCTGGATCAAATTTCTGCGCTGAACACGACGACCAGCAACATGATCGAAGGCACTTCGGAATTGTTAAAGCAACAATCCACCCTCACCCACCAACAAGCCGCTAGTTCAACGGTGAATTTGGAGCAATTGAAAAAAGCGTTCCAAAACATCTACGACACGATGGACACAGTTGCCAACTTCAAGGTACAAGCCTTGGACAACATGAAGCAAACTGTCAACACGCTGTCAGCAGAGGTGGAGAAATCCAAATCATACCTTGACCGGGTACGCACCGACAAAGTGCAAGCGACGGTCTCGGAAATTGCGAGCCAGACAAAAAACGAATTGCAGTTGTAAATCGACCATTCAAAGCCTATGCGTCCTTTGCATAAATTCAGGTGGCATAGGCTCGGCTTTTCATTCCACTCCTTGACTTAAAACAGACAAGCTGCATCAAATGAAAACCCAAATTTCCCCCAAAAACATGCCACACCTATCATTCACTGCTGGAAATTCATGGCATAATGTCTGCTTTGAACCCCACACAAAATTCTTCCTTGGAATGAGTTCGACCATTAACCACAACGAATTGCTGAGAATCGGCCTGAATGTTGTTCGGATCGAGTCGGAAGCCGTTGCCGCACTGGCCGAGCGTATTGATGCCAACTTTGTGGCGGCGTGTCGCATGATGCACGGCTGCGCCGGTCGCATTGTGGTCACCGGCATGGGAAAATCCGGGCATATCGGGGGCAAAATTGCCGCCACACTGGCCAGCACGGGGACACCGGCTTTTTTTGTCCATCCCGGCGAGGCCAGCCATGGCGATTTGGGCATGATCACCCACCAAGATGTAGTCCTAGCCCTGTCCAATTCTGGGGAGTCGGCGGAGATATTGACCATCCTGCCCGTGATCAAGCGCATGGGTGCCGCGCTAATCAGCATGACCGGCAACCCCGCATCGACTTTGGCCAGGCAAGCAGAGGTGCATATCAACATCAGTGTGCGGGAGGAAGCCTGTACCTTGGGATTGGCGCCCACTTCAAGTACAACTGCGGCTTTAGTCATGGGGGATGCCTTGGCAGTGGCCTTATTGGAAGCACGTGGTTTCACTCGCGAAGATTTTGCCTTGTCCCATCCGGGCGGCAGACTGGGCCGCCAGTTGCTGCTGCGGGTGTCGGACATCATGCACACTGGCGAAAAGATGCCGACAGTGGCGGAAAACGAACTGGTGCGCGACGCAGTCCTGCAAATGACAGCAAAAAAACTAGGCATGACCGCGGTACTCAACACAAACGCACAAGTTATGGGTATTTTCACTGACGGTGATTTGCGCAGACTATTTGAACGCAGCGGGGATGTCCATGCCACGCCTATCAAAGACGTCATGACCAGTGGTTGTCAGCGGATCAAAGCAGACCGTCTGGCAGCCGAGGCATTGCGCATAATGGAGGCAAAAAGTATCAACGCTTTGTTGGTAGTGGATGAAGATGACCGGCTCATTGGGGCCTTGAACATGCATGACTTATTGCGTGCTGGCGTAGTCTGATTTCCAAAAGGTTATATAATGATGGCGGATATTTTAGAAAAAGCGGCAAAAATCAAATTGGCAATATTTGATGTTGACGGTGTGCTGACCGATGGCAAACTGTTTTTCGACGAGCATGGCAACGAATACAAGCCGTTCCATTCCCGCGACGGTTTAGGGATATGCCTATTGCGTGAAACTGGCGTTGAAGTCGCTGTGATTTCAGGCCGGGCATCCAAATCTGTCGCCCAACGCATGGCGAGTTTAGGGATAGAAAGGGTGTTTCAGGGGCAGCGCCACAAACTTATCGCTTATGAAAGCCTGCGGGCGGAACTAAACCTCGAACCGGAACAAATCGCCCATGTTGGGGACGATTTGCTGGATTTGCCCTTAATGCGAAGGGTCGGCCTGTCAATTGCCGTGGCCGATGCCCATCCCTCCATCCTACCCTTCGCCCATTGGGTGACGCTGAAGACGGGTGGAAACGGGGCTGTGCGCGAAGTATGCGACTTGATCCTGGAAGCCCAAGGGAATCTCACCCGCATGATAGAAAACCACTATTAAATTGCCAATGACCCTGAACTTCAAAGCCATTGCCTCTAAATTAACCCTAGTACTTCTGGCAGGCGGGGCTTGGTGGCTAGCGGAAATGTTAAACCCCAAGGATGCTGTCGAACATAAAGTGGAGCGGGACAATATTGACTATTATTCGAAAAATATCACCCGAACCGTTTTAACCACTGAAGGGACGCCAAAGGAAATGCTATTCGCGGAAATGATGACTCACTTCAAAGGCGATGACGACCGGACAGAACTGGACAAACCCATTCAAACACTGTACAAAAAGGACGGTCAGCCTTGGGTCATACACTCCGAGGAAGGTACATTGCTTGACGGGGGAAAAGTTGTTTTATTGAATGGCAATGTTCTGATTACACGTAAGAACGACAAGGGCGAAGAATTGCAGATCATAACCTCTAACGTCAAATACATTCCCGAACAGGATTACGCGGAAACCGCCGAGCATGTAAAGATGCTTGGGCCAAACGATGCGAGCACCGGAACCGGTGCCCAAGTGAACTTTGAACCATTTCTTGTCATTAACCTACTCGCCGATGTGCGGAGAAAGCATGAAATCCGTTAACCTAGCCATCCTACCGGCGATGTTGGCGTTCATCAATTGCCCTGTGCTGGCATTGGACACCGATTCAAAACAACCCATGTATATCGAGGCAGATAGCGCAACCTATGACGAGGGCAAGGGAGTGACTGAATATAGAGGCAATGTGCGCTATATACAAGGCAGCATTGAATCGCTGTCGGACAAAATGATCGTCTACCAAAAGGATGGCAAAACCCAAAAGGTCGAATCATTCGGCAAGCCGACAAGGATCAAGCAGACACCGGAACCCGGCAAGCCTGATTGGCATGGCCTAGGCTTGAGATCGGAATTTTTCCCCGAGACTAGTGTTTTGATATTGTATGAAAAAGCCATGGCATGGCAAGGCGAGAACCCGGAATCCAGTAACCGAGTGACCAGCGAGCGTATCCAATACGATAGTAAAAATTCGGTGATGAAGGCTGGCACGCCTACCAGTAAGGGCGATCGGGTTCGGGTCACCCTGCAACCTGAAAAGGAAGAGGACTCGCAGTAGCCAACTCATGACTCTCCTCACTACCGAAGCCCTTGAGAAAACTTACAACAAACGGCGTGTCGTTGATGGCGTGTCACTGCGCATAAACAGCGGAGAGATTGTTGGCCTGCTTGGACCCAATGGTGCAGGCAAAACCACCAGTTTCTATATGATAGTTGGTTTAATCAGCCCCGACGCGGGAAATATTTTCCTCGATAACCAACCGATCACCCACATGCCCATGCATGCGCGAGCGCGACTCGGGTTAGGCTACTTACCCCAAGAACCATCCATTTTCCGCAAACTGACAGTCTCCAACAACCTTCGCGCAGTTTTGGAATTGCGCAACGATCTCACCGTTGGTCAGATGGAACTGCGAATCGAAGAATTGCTGGAAGAATTCAGCATTGCACACCTACGCAACCAACCTGCCCTAGGTCTGTCCGGTGGCGAACGGCGTCGGGTGGAAATCGCGCGCGCATTGGCCTGTGAACCGCGCTTCATGTTACTAGACGAACCCTTTGCCGGAGTTGATCCGCTGTCTATCATCGACATCCAGAAGATCATCGACCACTTGCGCAATCGTGGCATTGGCATTCTCATCACCGAACACAATGTCAGGGAGACTTTAGGCATTTGCGACCGTGCCTATATTCTCAATGAAGGCAGGGTGATTGCCGAAGGCGATTCAGAGGAAATCGTCGCCAATCAGGAGGTTCGCAAGGTTTATTTGGGTGAAAACTTCTCGCTTTGAGAAAAGTTCATTTGCGCAAAACTAACCCTCCCTGGGCTTGCTTTTCTAGTTTTGCAGGGTACTTCGTCCTATTGATTTTTCCGAACATAGTTCGGAGAGTATCAGCCTTTCCCATGACATCTCATCGGTTTCTTTGTAACGGGAAAATGGAAAACCACTGGGCGCATTCTTCTCCTCACCTGACATATGGCTGAGGATGGCACGTCCAACAGCCAATCCGAGTCCAACCGGAACCGCATTGCCAATCTGCCGGTATTGATCGTTTAGCGACCCGCACACTGTCCAATCATCAGGGAATTGCTGGATACGCTTGTACTCTTCGATTGAGAGCGGCCTGTTTTCGGTAGGGTGGCAAATATCAGTGGCTGGCATATTGGGGGATGTTACTAATGTGCATGAGGGTTTATCCCAATCCAAACGACGCAAAAACCCGGTTTTGCCTCCCCCTGCGTAGTAGGATTTGCCTAGCGCCTCTTTCTGCAACTCTTCCGGTAAATGCTTCCAATACTGACCGCTTTTAAGCAGCCGGTAGTATCTCAAGCGGTTTTCCGGGAACTCAACATGGTGCTGCCCGACATTTTCCATGCCTGCCAAGGCATCACGCAAGGTTCTCCACTTTGGCAGGTCGAATGAAGCGTTCTGCGAATGCGTTGGGGCTAAATGCGGAACCTTGTCACCTCCCTTGTGGCAAATTAGAATCACCCGTTCACGGCTCTGAGGGACACCAAAATTGGCGGCATTGTATAGATTGAAACTGACACCGTATCCGCCAGAGCGTAACAAACCGAGTACGTGCAACAACGCCCCGCCGGGATGCTCCCCTTCTCCGGGAGTCCAGTCATCCCCTCTTTCCGCATGGGGTCTATGGCTCAATGGCGCGGAAAGCAGACCCCGGACATTTTCAATGATGGCATAGCGGGGTCGCAATTCCAAAATGAGTTCTATATATTTCAGTAGGGCATTACCCCGAACATCGTTGAATCCACGACGTGCCCCGGCGGTCGAAAAGGCTTGGCAGGGAGGGCCACCGACAATGACATCAATTTCATCATTGGCACAAAGCCCGGCTGCATTCCGAACGTCATCAGCGGAATATTCCCAAATGTTGCCGAGCAAAGCCAAATCGGGTCGGTTCGTCGCTATGGTACGACGGCAAGCCTTATCCATTTCACAAGCAAGCAGCATGGAGATGCCCGCTTGCTCCAAACCTAAATCCAAACCCATTGCGCCGGAGAAAAATGATAATGCCTTGATTCTTGGAAGCGGCCCATCTGTTCGGGAATGGTTCGAAGGCAGTGGCCCACCTTGACTGGCGATATATTTCTCAAGCGCTTGATCCGAGACGACCCAAGCATTTCCAACCCTCACCGCATCAATGACACCCTCTCGAACAAGCACTCTGACACGTTGTTCTGAGAGACCCATGATTTCTGAGACACTCTTGATTGATAACAGCTTGCTTGGATAAGGCATAATATAGAACTCGAAACAAAAACAATACCATAAAGATAGGGCAATGCCCTGTAAACGTCAATTTTAAAATGATAATTTCGCTAGTATTTCCTCTATCGTCTTTAATCAAGTAGAATATAGTGAAAAGTCGAACAATCTCCTTAGTTAATTTCTAGCTTACGGGCTTATGAAACAAACCCTTCAATTGCGGCTCGGTCAACAACTGACCATGACCCCACAATTGCAGCAGGCTATTAAGCTGCTGCAAATGTCTACGCTCGACCTTCAACAGGAAATCCAGCAGGTGCTGGATTCCAATATGATGTTGGAAGTGACCGATGAGGATAACCAGCAACAAGAAAGCACCGAACTCATCGAACCCGCTGCCATAAGGGAAAGCGAGTTCTCGGAAATACCAAACCTTGATGAAAAATCGGACATCCCCTCGGAACTGCCCGGCGACACATCTTGGGAGGATATATTCGATACCATACAGCCATACACCGCATCTTCACACGATGACGATAACGATGACTATATATTCCAGCGCGCGCCGTCACAAACACTGCACGACCATTTGCTATGGCAATTGGAAATGTCCATCTTCAGCGAGCATGATTATGCCATCGCCACCGCCATTATCGACTCGATCAATGACGACGGTTATTTGACTGGTTCGATAGAGGAAATCCATCAAGGCTTGCTTGAACAAATAGAAGATTTGGACTTGGACGAAGTGGCTGCCGTGCTGCATCGCATCCAAAACTTCGACCCGGCAGGGGTTGCCGCGCTCGACTTGGCTGACTGCCTAAGCTTGCAACTTAAACAACTGTCCGAGGAAACCCAAGGCAGGGAAAAGGCTTTGGAACTGGTTCAACATCACTTGGACTTTCTGGCAAAACGTGATTTGGTCAAGCTGAAGAAGGCGTTGGAAATTGAAGACGATGAACTCAACCACGTGATCAGCCTTGTTCGCAGCCTAGAACCGAAACCCGGACAACAGATCGCCCCCCTTGACAACCAATACATTATCCCGGATGTGATAGTCACGCGAGCAGGCAAGAGATGGCAAGTTGCCTTAAACCCTGACATTGCCCCCAAATTGCGCGTGAACCCTTTTTACTCCAATATGGTAAAACGCGCTGATAACAGTGCCGACAACACCACGATGAAAAACCATCTGCAAGAAGCGCGTTGGTTCATCAAAAGCTTGCAAAGCCGGAATGAAACCCTGCTGAAAGTGGCGAGGTCTATCGTTGATCACCAAATTGACTTTCTCGAACAGGGAGAGAGAGCCATGAAACCGCTAGTGCTAAGAGATGTCGCTGAAGAGGTTGGTATGCACGAATCGACCATTTCCCGTGTCACCACGCAGAAATTCATGCACACCCCAAATGGCATATTCGAGTTCAAATATTTTTTCTCTAGCCATGTTTCCACCGACGCGGGTGGAGAATGTTCAGCCACGGCGATTAAAGCCCTGCTAAAGGAAATCATCGAACAAGAAGACACGACAAAACCACTAAGCGACCACGCCCTTTCGTCCATGCTTAAGGCTAAAGGCATTAACGTGGCTCGAAGGACTGTCGCAAAATATCGCGAAGCCCTGTCGATTCAGTCTTCCAACGAAAGAAAAATGAATTCTTAAATATCAATACCTTATGCACCATTTAAACCATTAGGAGTGTGTCATGCAAGTCGATATCACGGGTCACCATATTGAAGTGACTGAAGCCTTGAGAAATTATGTCAACGAGAAATTCCAGCGGTTGGAAAGGCATTCCGACCATGTGATCGACTCCCATGTCATTCTATCCGTCGAAAAACTCGCCCAGAAAGCCGAAGCAACCGTTCATGTCCACGGCGCAAAATTATTTGCAGAGGTCGAACATTCCGACCTGTATGCCGCCATAGACGGCTTGATTGACAAACTAGACCGCCAAGTCATCAAACACAAGGAAAAGACGAATGGTCAAGGCCGTTGACCACCGCTCATATCCCGGTTAACTAGCTTGATGGTTGCTCCCGTAAGCTAATGAAACTGATCATCATCAGTGGCCTGTCAGGATCGGGAAAAAGCATCGCCTTGGAAACACTTGAAGATTGTGGATATTACTGCATCGACAATCTTCCGGTGGCATTGCTGGACGCTTTTGTCCATCAGTCAATGATCACAAACCAGAAGCCATTCCAAAAAACCGCACTGGGAATGGATGCACGAAGTCAAAGCGAAACCATCAGCCAATTTCCTGCCACTAGAAAAATCATTGCCAAACTTGGGATTGATGTTGAAGTCATCTACCTCCAAGCAGAACCGGCGACTCTGTTGAAGCGTTTCAGTGAAACCCGCCGCAAACATCCCTTGACTGACCGGACCCACTCGTTAAGCGAAGCCATCGAATTGGAAAGGACACTTTTGGAACCTTTGGCAAGGGAAGCCGATTTATTGATCGACACGACATACTCCAACGTTCACCAATTGAGGGAATTGATCCATAATCGAGTGGATGCCAAGGCCAATCGTTTAATGTCGCTATTTTTCCAGTCTTTTGGATTTAAAAACGGAATCCCTCTCGACACTGACTTTCTGTTCGACGCTCGCTTCCTGCCCAACCCACACTGGGAACCACTGCTGCGAAACAAAACCGGCAAAGATGCAGAAGTGATCGAATTTTTGCAGCAAAGCAAAGATGCCAAGGCTTATTTTCAGGACATCACAAACCTTTTAGATAGATGGATACCTCGTTTCGAGGCTGAAAACAGAAGTTATCTCACCGTTTCGATTGGCTGCACTGGAGGCCAACACCGCTCAGTTTATTTAATCGAAGCCCTGGGAAGACATTTTCAAGAAAGTCCTTACAATATATTGATCCGGCATCGGGAATTAGCCCAATCCCTGCCAGATGGCCCGCCACTTGCCAAGTGACCCTAGGCTGTTTTTAGTAAAAATGTCCAGGTTCTAGTTATTAAGCTAAACTTAAGTTTGCCAGCAACATAATAAACCCAAGCCTATGCCCCTTAGTTTGGCAAAAACGATATTATTAATCCTTTACTTATCAGTCTGACAACGAATTAACAAGGCTGAATTGGCAATGCTAGGCGATTTCTTATTGTAAAATCCGTGGAGCGTGAAATCATGAAAAAAACACTCATAACTCTCATAACTCTCATAACAATTGGTGCAGGCTTGGCTTTTGGCGGTTGCACTGGTTATGGCAACAATAACTCTGGTTACGGCTATAACCCAGGGTATGGCGGAGGCTACGGCAACGTAAACCGCCCACCTCCACCGGGAAATTACCCCCCAGGCTACTATGGTGGAAACGGAAACTATGGCAATTATCCTAACCAAAATTACAACCAGGATGCTGTAAAGGCCATACAGCAGCAGCAAAATGCAATCAATGCCCAAAAGTTCCAAGAGGAAAAGATGAAGGGCCAAATCCAATTGCAACAGCAACAGGCCGATATGCTCATGAAGCAAAAACAAGCTGAAATGGAAGTTCAAAGACAGCAAGCCGAATTCTTGGCAAATCAAGAGCAAGCCAAGCAACAGGCCGCATTGCAAGCCCAACAACAGCAAGCGGTGATGGAAGCCGAACGTCAAAAGGGTGAAATGCAAATCAAACAACAGCAAGCAGCCTTTTTAGCGGAAAAGCAGAAAAAAGAAGAGCAGGCAAAATTACGGCAGCAATTGGGGCTACCGCCCGAGTAAACTGGCAATCCTTACTGAACCCAATTGCTGCGATTAAATTGGGGAGGATCAAGCTTGTTGCTGCGATTGCCTTGACCCTCACTAGTGGACGCTTACTGCATGACTACTCGGATACAAACCAGACATCCGAGTCGTCATGCTTTTTTCGCGCATTGGTTGAGGTTTTGACTTAGAACGTCGATAGGAACTATGTGTCGATCATTTAGCGTGAAGCCATTTCTGGTTTTCTAGCCATAACAACCAATTCTTCTCCAGCCACAGGATTGCGCATAGATAATTGATCCTCACGAAAAGCGAGTTTTTTCAATTGCCCTGGCAATGAAATATCAGCGCCAGGTTTTTCATTTTTCGAAATTCGATAACTCGCCTGGTAAAACCACTGACTGACGGCTCCGGGCAATTTGAACTCAACCTCCGAAAATCCTGTCTGCCCCAACGCCAAGGCCAGTGCCTTCGCCGAAAACAAAACCAAATGCCTTGGCGGTTCAAGTCCTCGCCAATCCACCCCAAAATGTTCATGCCCCGGCGCATCCATGTTCGGCGTGGCAAGCCACAACAATCCACCGGGTTTAAGCAGACGGTGAATCTCTCGCAAAGCGGCCAAAGGATCATGCAAATGTTCGATGACTTGGCTGAGCATGACGACATCGTAACTTTCTTGCGGCAAACCTGTTTCAGGCAATGACCCTTCCCTCACTGGAAGTCCCTCGTTAACGGCTGCGGTAACCGCTTGAGCGTCGAATTCCAAACCCTCCGCGTTGTAGCCTAACTTGATGGCCCTGCGCACGAAAGCGCCACTGCCACAGCCCATGTCCAGCAATCTTGCCCCGGCTGCGGGTGCGGGTAAATGCCTGACATCCCGCTCGGCCATTGCACGTGTGGCGGGGAATAAATTCATCAGACGAAAGCCAATCGGATGAGCAGGTTTCATAGCCAAGCGAGGGAACCTTGAGTTGAGATACCCATTGCGTATGAATGCTAGCCTACGGCCTACGAAAGTGGTAGATGAGAGAAAAACCTCCTCATCCGGGGCGGCATGAGTGTAATATTCAGCATAAGCCAGCCCAATTGAATCCGGCGTGGGGCGTGGGTCCAAGTAGCCGCATCCACACTCATCACACCGATAGAGCGACCAAACCCCAGGCGCACAGAAAAATATTCGATCTGTCAGGCTAGGATGGACGGGCGAACGCGCCATACCCCCGCAAATTGGACAAGACTTGATGCTTTCTTTACCTTCTTCGGGCCATTCTTCTGGATTTTTTAAGCCCGCACTGATTGTGTCGCCGGCAAAATTCGCCTCGCTTTCGTTTCTTGATACCATCGCATTGTTCCGAAGTGATAGAATTAAAGGAATTCACTGTTGCACTCTATTTAGTCTACCTCAAAATACGGATAAGTCGATGGAATCCATTTGGTCGGTTATCGGATTATTGCTTTGCTTGGTCACTCTGCCAGGCACCATTGAACTGGTATTGCTTACCCTTGGCGGAGCATTGCCCCGACATTTGCGAACTTCGCAACCTGAATCTGGGCATCCGTTAGACATTTGCATCGTCGTACCGTCCCATGATGAAGAGAAAGGCATCGGCCAGTGCGTGACTTCGTTGCTTGCCTGTGACACTGGCGGACAAGCTGTTTCCGTGGTCGTGATAGCCGACAATTGCACGGACTCCACTGCCGAAAAGGCGAGGTTGGCGGGTGCCAGAGTCTTGGTACGCAACGACGACTTGCGCAGGGGAAAAGGATATGCCTTGGATCATGCATTTTCCATTCTTTTGACTGAAAACCACGATGCCTTTTTAATTGTCGATGCGGACACGGGGGTCGAAGGCAATTTTATCCACGCAACTGTCGAATTGTTCAAAGATGGAGCCGATGCCCTGCAATGTCGTTACCTTGCGAGCAATCCGGGAGAATCGATTCGCTCAAGATTAATGCATGTCGCTTGGCTGGCTTTCAATGTTCTTCGGTTGCGAGGCAGGGACTACTGGGGGCTTTCGGTGGGCATACTCGGCAATGGGTTCGGCCTGACAAGGAAAACACTGGAAAAAGTCCCGTTTGACGCCGGTTCCATCGCCGAAGACCTTGAATACCATTTGCGGTTGGTTCGTGCCGGATTGCGAGTGCGTTTTTGCGAATCCACCACCGTCTGGTCCGATGTACCCGCCCAAGGCAAAATGGCCGCTGGACAACGTGCCAGATGGGAAGGTGGCCGATTTAGAATGATTCGGGAACAATCGCCTGGTTTGATTGTAGAAGTGCTTAAGGGAAATCTGCGTCTTTTGGAACCATTACTTGAGCTTCTTTTGCTTCCATTAGCCTTCCATGTATTTTTCTTACTCCTTTTATTGGCTGTGCCAACGGCTTTCGCTTGGTATTCCGCTCTCGCCAGCTTGGCAGCGGTTGGCCTTCATGTGGCAGTTGCACTATATGTCGGGCAGGCTGGTTGGAGAGATATGATTGCACTGTTTGCAGCCCCATTTTACATCGTTTGGAAACTTACATTAGGCCGGCAATTGCTTAAATCGGCTAGCACCGAAGCGGCTTGGGTACGCACAGAAAGGACAGGCAATCATGACAACTGATATTTCGGTTTTGATTGTTTCATTCAACACCCGCGACCGCCTTAGGGATTGCCTATTAGCTTTGCGGAATCAAGTTGGCGGCATTCAATTTGAATCAGTAGTGGTGGATAATGCTTCCCGCGACGGATCAGTCGATATGGTTCAGGCAGAATTTCCCGAAATAAAACTAATTCAAAGCAGCGTCAACTTGGGTTTTGGAAATGGAAATAATCTCGCCTTAAAACATGCAAAAAGCCGTTATCTGGTTTTATTGAATTCAGACGCACTGCTTGAGCCTCATGCCCTGTCCATGGCACTCGCACACATGGAGTCCGCTGCCAATGTCGGCATGGGCGGAGGTCGGTTAGTGGACCCGGATGGCGGTTGGCAACCATCAGCGCGCCGATTCCCTAGTTTGCTCGACGAATTCCTAACGATCAGCGGGCTTGCCGCCAAATTCCCGAAATCCCGTTTCTTTGGCCGTTTCGACCGGACTTGGGCAAACCCGAATGAAGCGGCACAGGTAGACTGGGTTCCCGGTGCGTTTGCAATCATCCGAAAAGATTTGATAGAAAAGATAGGCTTTTTTGACCCCCGATTCTTCCTTTACTATGAGGAGGTGGATTTATGCCGACGCATCAAAGCTGCCGGTTATGCTGTCCATTACTGGCCCGATTTGAAGATTTCCCATATCGGGGGCGAGTCTTCCAAGACGCTGAACGAAATGAGCTTCACATCTAAGGGTTCACAACTGACGCTTTGGCGTATTCGCAGCCAGTTACTGTTTTATCGCAAATGGCATGGCTCGCTCATGGCATGGTTGGTAAAAAAGCAAGAACAAAGCTGGCATAGCCTTCGTGCTTTGCGAAACCGTAACCGGGACACCCTCAAATTCAGCGAATCTGAAAATTTGGTCAAGCTTTGGGATCAAGCTTGGCTCGACACACAAGGTGGCCAAATCTCGCCACCCCAACCTTGGTAAAATAATCATGTTCGATAACCTGCGTGAAGATTGGCAAATCTATGAACACGACATTACCCGGCAGGGACTTTGGGTCATGGCGGTCTACCGTTTTGGACGGTGGCGCTACAAGATACGTCAAGCTTGGTTGCGAATTCCGTTGTCGTTTGTTTACAGGGCGCTAAAACTCTTATCCCAAATCCTCACAGGCATTGACCTTCCTTGTGAAGTCAAAGTAGGTAAACGATTGCAGATAGACCATTTCGGAGGCATCATCATTAGTGGTGACACTGTTCTAGGTGACGATGTGGTCATCCGCAATGGCGTGACAATCGGGCTAAAACGAACCGGGGAGAGAGGTGCGCCCGTCATCGGCAATCGAGTCGATATTGGTGCCGGCGCAAAAATCTTGGGGGCTATCCGTATAGGTGACGATGTCGTCATTGGGGCCAACGCGGTGGTCATTACCGATGTACCTTCCAATTCGCTAGCTGTCGGTGTGCCTGCTCGCATCAAACCCCGCCAAAAATAACTGGCTAACAGCAGAAAATCATTATGAAATCCGACACACCGATTCCTGGCCCTTTAGCACGTAGATCAAATATTTTTCTGATTTGGTGGAGAATTTGGTTTGAACATGCCGCCATCTTAATGATGGACATATTGCCAAGAACCTTCGATATACTCTTCTCCTTGTTTTTGCTGGTCTTCCTTTCCCCTTTATTGCTGCTAAGGGCCATCGTGGCAAAAGTGTCGACGGGCAAGGTATTTGAAGCCGAACTACTGGTCGGACGATTCAGAACCCCCTTCTTGCGTCTCCGTTTCAGCGGTAAAACGCCCGGGGCAAGATTGGCTTGCCTGTCAAATATTTTGGCGGGAGATATGGCTTTCGCCGGTCCAAGACCCATGCGGGAAGACGAAATTTCGAACTTGACTCCTGAACAGAGCATACGATTCACCTTACGCCCCGGTTTATATTCACTTTACTCGCTTCGTCGAAAAATTGGCATTGCCTACGACAGTGAAACGGTCAGCGATACCGACTTTTACTATAGCGAAACGGTAAAAGGGGACGTTGGGCTAGTTGCCCGATCCCTGATTGGCGACATGTTGGCAGGCGGCGACATGCGCCCCACTCCGCCGATTTTAAATTTTTTTGGCGTCGAAATCGTCAACACCACTATGGACGAAGCCGTAGACTGGATGGTAAAGAAGGTTCGTGACAATGCAGCCAGTTTTGTCGCATTCGTCAACCCTGATTGCCTCAATATTGCCTATACCCAAGAAAAGTATCGTCAAGTGCTATCTTCAGCCGACCGCGTCTTGCCTGACGGCATAGGCATTAACATTGGATGCCGAATGTTAAATGTTTCATTGCTGGCTAATATCAATGGGACTGACCTATTTCCCCGTTTGTGTGAACGGGCGGCAACGGAAGGGTTATCGCTTTTTTTGTTCGGGGCTAAACCCGGCATAGCTCAAGCTGTAGCCAACAATATGCGCGAACGCCTTCCCGCCCTTCAGTTTGCTGGCGTTCGTGACGGCTATTTTACCGCGGACGAAACCGACCGCATCATAGAAGAAATTAACCACTCGAATGCCGACATATTGCTAGTGGCTTTTGGGGCACCCAAGCAAGAGCTATGGTTGGCGGAAAATCACGCCAAACTCAAACCCTGTGTACGATTGGGAGTGGGCGGTCTGTTTGACTTCTACTCAGGGCAAATGCCTAGGGCACCTCTTTGGATGCGCGAAATTGGCTTGGAATGGACATGGCGTCTATTACATGAACCGGGGAGGCTATGGCGTCGTTATTTAATCGGCAATCCATTGTTCCTCTTCCGAGTGTGGAAACAGAAAAGAATGAATGCCTACCCATGAAACCTATAAAGCACCCTTCAGATAATGGTTCTGGCGTAAGCCAGCAGAAGGAACTCTTTGAGCGTTACGAAAACATAGACCGTATAGCGTTCCGCAAAACCCTGAGGCTTTATTGCAAGCGGGCCTTGTGGGTTGCGGTTGTACGCACCACTTACTTGGCCAAACGACTATTTGACATGCTTGCCTCTGCCGTTTTACTTTTGCTGTTGAGTCCCGTGTTTTTGGTGTGTGCCGTTGCCATCCGTCGAGATTCCCCTGGGCCAATTTTTTTTCAACAGAAACGGGTGGGACGGTGGGGAAAGTTATTTTCAATGTGGAAGTTCCGTTCGATGTATATTGATGCAGAGGTCCGCAAAAAAGAACTTGAGACAATGAACGAAATGAATGGCGGCGTACTTTTCAAAATGAAAGATGACCCAAGGATTACCAAAGTAGGCAAAATTATACGAAAAGCTTCCATTGATGAACTGCCACAATTATGGAATGTGTGCAAAGGGGACATGTCTTTAGTTGGCCCTCGACCTGCCCTTCCATCGGAAGTCAACCAATATTCACTCGCAGAACGACGCCGCTTGGAGGTAATTCCGGGAATCACCTGCATTTGGCAAGTATCCGGGCGATCAGACATTCCATTCGATAAACAAGTGGGGCTAGACGTGGAATATATCGAATCTCAATCATTGTGGCTTGATATTAAATTACTATTACTTACCATACCGGCAGTGCTATTGGGAAGAGGGGCTTATTGATGCGCACTATAATCATCGCAGACCGTCTAGGACACGAGTTATTCCCGCTGACTGACAGAACCTGTCCCGCCTTATTGCCTGTGTCTGGTAAGCCAGTGCTGGAACACACTATTGATATGCTGGCAAATGCGGGCATCAAACGGGTCATCATAGTCATCGGATCTTTTGCTGATCAAATCCGCACCAAGTTTGAATATGGGCGACGTTGGGGTATTGAAATCGATTATTGGGGTACTCGCGGAGAGGAAGAACCGAATACCTTGTTGGCTCAGCTTCCAAAAGGGATGCAGTTTGATAGCACACTCATCATCAGGGGTGATATGATCAGGTCGGCATGCATAGTGGAGTTTTTAGAACAAGCCACCACCCGCAATGCCCCAGTTTTGCATGGCACATCCCATGGACATTCGTTAGGGATATGCTTATGTAAAACGGATCACGTTGATCTGGACCCTTTGCACTGGCCTATACTAGTACAGGGCTTGCCCATTTCACCGGACACTATAATCGAACTCCCCGATGCAAAGGTTTCCCTCATGGAGTCTTTGGCTGCATTTCACCAAGCGAACTTGGACGCTGCCGCGGGCCGAATTCCAGGATTGCTAATTCCAGGCCGACAAACGGCCTTAGGGCTGACGCAAGGGCGTAACAGCCAAGTCTCTTCTCGCAGCATAAAGCTTGGAATCGCTTTTGTTGGCAGTGGCAGCGAGGTTCACCCGACAGCCGAACTGAACCATGAAGTTGTCATCAGCGACCAAGTCATAATTGACCGACATGCAAAACTCTCCGATACCGTTGTTTTGCCAAACACCTATGTCGGCGAATTGGTCAACCTAAGCCATTCAATTGCGTGGGGAAGCGACTTGATCAGAGTCGATCTTGACACACACGTGCGCGTCACCGATGCCTTTCTATTGGCCGACCTTAGACAAACTACCTTGGGTAACGGCCTATCCCCGTTGCTTAACAGGATCGGAGGACTATTATTGTTAATCTTGTCCCTACCCCTATGGCCGATTGCTTGGCTAGCGACAACTCAAGAAAAAACTTCGGGGACATTATTTAAATCATGCCGACTGCGTGGAAATCGGATAGAACTCACCGAATTTGGAGAACGTCAGAGAACCGAATTCACTGCTTGGGAATGGGCAACCGAACGACCACTACTGAGGGCACTCCCCAAAATATTGGCTGTGGTGAGCGGTGACTTGAGATTAGTAGGCGTGGAGCCAGTAACCATTGAACAAGCAAATCGGCGCACAGAAGAATGGGAACGTTACGCTGATGGAGCCCCTGCCGGACTCATTGGACCCTCCCAACTGAGATATTCTGATGAAACACCCGAAGAAGAGCGTTTATTGGCCGATGCCTATTATGTGGGCCAACATGATCACTGGAAAAACTGGCTATATTTATTGGAAGGGATACAGAAATTATTTAGCCCCCGATCTTGGAGTCGTCAGCAAGGTAAATCCTAAAATTCCACTGGCTGGGAAATGTGCCAGTCGGAATGCTTTTGATTTTCTAAGGTCGCCTCTCCCTTAACTAAGCCATTGCGGCACTCAACCAAGCAAAAGGCATATGAAAATATTGCTTGCCGAGGATGACCCAGTCACCCGGTTACTATATTCAAAAAATCTTAAAGCATGCGGCTATGATGTCGTTACCGCAGAAAACGGTGAAATAGCCTGGCAACGTTTACAGACCGATCCTTTTCAAATTCTAATAAGCGATTGGGAAATGCCGGAATTAAATGGACTTGAACTTTGCCAGAGAGTAAAGTCGGCACCGGATTTACCTTACATTTTCGTCCTACTGCTCACCGCTAGGGACGATGAAAATTCGCTAATCCAAGGTTTGGACATTGGCGCGGATGATTATCTTGCTAAAACCAGCGA
>CAIWDB010000435.1 GCA_903911305.1 uncultured Methylococcaceae bacterium
GCCATCACCCCCGACGACGCCCTGGTGGCGCTGGGGCGGCTGACCTACCTCTACACCACAGGCCGCAATGGCGAGCGCCACGCCAGCCTGCCCCGCCCGGACGCGCACCAAGCCAAGATACTTGAGGCCCTCGGCCTTTCCTTCCCGACCAAGCCGAAATCTGCAAAACTGGCAGTGTAGGCAGTAACCGTTTTCGCGGTATCGCCTGTTTTATAAACAATATCATATGCCTATGGCAGAATTGTGCCTAATGGCTTGAGGAACATCCGTCTGATATACAATCACAAATTGCCGAAACCGTTTCGTTTTCTTTATATATTTGTTTTAGTAATTCCACGTTCATTTAAGTTTACCTTTTTAGGTGTTTTGTTCTAATTGGCGTTGACAACATCGTCAGGCCAACCAAAAACAATTGCCAATAGTATCGTTGGGAATATAAACACGATCATATTTTTGGATGATTTGAATGTTGGATAAGACGACAGATGGAAATGATAGCGCGAAGCGTGGGTCTTCCACAATGCTTATACCTTTCCAACTGGACAAATTGAGCCAAAATATCCAATGTAGGAAATCCGTCCCTAGGCGAGACCCGGCATCCAAAGTCCTCAGCCACCAATTATAGGACAAGATTAACCAGCAATTCTCATTTTGGATTTAAGCCCCGTCATTCCGGCAGGGATGCCGGAATCTAGGCCATGGATGGTAACTTGTCGTTTGTACAAGTGCTTGATTTTGATAGCGAAATAAGCCAAAGCTTGCTATCCTTGGACGCTGGATTTTGGCATCCCTGCCAAAATGACGGTTCTATAACATACACTTAACTCAAGCTGAGAATTGCTGCTTCGAAAGACGGTTTTTGACATCTTCCCAAGCCACTGTCTTCACTTCGCCGGAATCCAGTTCCCGCACACGGCGTTCAATCTCTTCGGTCCAAGCATCTTCCACGCCGGGGCTAGGGGCTTGATCCAGGCTCTCCAAAATAAACCAGCTAAAGCGAGCCGGCCGCCTTCGTCCAGGCGGCAGGCTTCTAAAAATAATTGAACGACTTAGGTGGGCATTATTATGTTCCCAGCGGGATTGTTGGGTTTAAATTCGGTTTTCCAGTGCGCAATAGTGGAGATTAAAAAAGATTGAACCTACTTTGGAATTCAAAGGCCAGCAGCATTTTTTACGTTGTTAACCCCATATCGATCTATGAGTGCACCGATATAAGCGTGGCAGACAATATGCTCTGGATCATCCTCCAAGTATTCTGACTCTACAATTTCAGCTTGAGCGATTTTTTTGAGATACTCAATTCGTATCTCACAGTTTACTTTGCGTCTTTTGTCCGCCTCGGTTTCTCGCGGCGGTTGATCGCGAACTTTTTGGAGCGAGGTACGAACATCGATTCGCTCGCCACTTGGACTGTAAAGCTCTAATTTCAGCTTTCGTGCTTCGAGGTCAGTTGACAGACATTTCCGTGCCATGTCAAGCAACACGCTGACGGTTTCCTTGTTGTCGACCTTAATCAAAGCCTTTGAGTTTATCTGCCTTCTCTTAATGACGAAGTCAGATCGCTTCTTTCGTCTATCGGGACTGTAAAGACGTAACTCGCAGCCGAACGGCAAACTTTGGTTCTTTGCGAACCTTGACGAAAAATCCGCCCAAGTACTCTCGATTAATTTTGTAGCCATGCGTAACCTCCAATGAGTGAATGGCTACATTTTTAAGAGGGGTAGGTCTAATGTAAAGTAGGGGGGGTTTAATAATTTGTCCAATATATCCACCTCCCGCTTTTACATAGGCATATTAATTTGATCGTTTGATTTACAAAGACTCCGGCCATCTCCTCGCCGCATGAAAAAAACGCAGCACTTCCACGCAACCGCTGCGAATCCGATAAGGGATTATATAAGGATAACGAGGCATGACAAGTTCGCGGGTTCCAGGGACTCGGCCTAGTCTACCCATATTGGGATTGTCGGCGAGCAAATCGGTTAAACGTAAAGCTTCTTCCACCATCACCCTTGCCGCACCGGGATTGTCTTGAGCGATATAGTCTGCGGCATTGTCCAAGTTTGCCAATGCCTTACGCAACCATTTAACCCTCATCATTCAACCATTTGTCGCGAAAAGCCTTTATCTCGGAAACTTCGGCAAAGTCTCCCGCGTCTGCTTCCAGCACTGCTTTCTGAATTTCAGCCACTTGCCAAGCTTCCTGCTGCAAATAGCTGCGGATGGCTTCAACGACTAGGAATGATTTGTTACGCCCGGTTGCACTGGCCAATGCGTCGAGTTGGTTTTTAATGTCATCTGCAATGCGAATGTTTAAAGTAGCCATAGTGATGCGCTCCATGTGTTTTACAATGTAAAACAGTGTAACACGCTGCCCAAATCAAGTCAGTTTGGCGAAAAAATAGCTACCATTCCTAATGACTTTGGAAGTCCCATTGATTACCCACTCATCACCGCCCGTTTATCGACCAAATACACCCAACCCCCTTCCTCCCTGACCTGAATGGCCGTCAGGCTTTTCCCCGCGCAAATCTCGCTTAAAGATTCACCGGTCACCGGATCGTAGCAAATGGTGTGCATGGAACATTGCAAAAATCGCCCGGTTTCGTCAAAAATGTGGGCTTGCTCACAATCCAAAGCTTTGGGCATGTGTACGCATTGATTCAAATAGGCGTAAACCAAGCCCTCGAAACGCACAAGGATGGCATCGCGCTTATCGCCACGATAGTGAATGGTAAACGGAAATTTACCCAACTCAGGTACTTGCAAACCGGAGCAAATGGGTTGTGGAATAGTGTGTTTGACTGGCATCTTGTTGTCCTCCAAGGATTATCAGAGCAAACAACAGGCCATAGGATCATGCTGTGATAAAATCAATGTCACTTAAAGCGAATGCGCTTGTCTGCCAACCAAAACCAAGTTGTATATTTCGATGCGTTTGCCTGAAAATCTATGGTATCCCGTTCTAGAGAGTCATGAAGTCAGTCTCAAACCCAAGGGTTTTGAGCGTCTTGGGCAACGACTGGTATTCTGGCGTGCTGCCGATGGCAAACCTTATGCCCATCACGACCATTGCCCGCATCTTGGCGCTGCGATGAGTGGTGGTCGGGTAATTGGGGATCGGTTGGTATGCCCGTTTCACGGCTTTGAGTTTGATGGCGAGGGAGTATGCCGTCATATTCCAGCCAATGGCAAATCAGGCAAGATACCCAAAGGAATGAGCTTGCCAAACTTTGTTTTACGCGAGGAACACGGATTGATCTGGCTATGGTGGGGGAAACCTTGGGAGGTTTTTCCCAAAACGCCCTTTTTCCCTCAATTGGAAACCAATTGGCGTTATGGCACGGTGAAAGTCGAATGGCCCGTGCATTACACCCGTGCCATCGAAAACCAATTGGATGTCGCCCATCTGGCGTTTGTCCATCGCACCACGATTGGCGCAGGAGGCCGCAGTTTTGTCGATGGGCCTTATGTGGTGGCTGACGAGGAAGGCATTAAGGTTTGGGTGACTAACTTGGTGGACGAAGGCCGTCCTTCACGCAGCCAGACCGAATTGGCAGCGGCAGCCGTCGGCAAAGAACCGAGTTTAATCTTTCTATTTCCGGGCGTATGGTTGCTCAATATCAGCCCTCGTATGAAAAACTTCATCGCATTCGTACCGGTCAACGACCAAACGACTCTTTACTATCTGCGCGTCTACCACCATATTCAAAACCCCTTGCTGGCAAAACCGTATGAGTGGCTCATTGGCTTGAGCAACCGATTCATTTTGAACCAAGACAGGCGGGTTGTGGTCACCCAAACCCCGCTGGACAGTGCCGATGCCGAAGACCGATTAATTGGGGCTGATCGCGCCATTAGCCAGTTTCGGCAAATCCATGCCCGTTTATTGGATAGGAATTCCTAATGCATGACATCCTTCCGTTATTGCAATCCAGTGACTTTCCCATCATTGTCCGTGGTCAGTTGGACACGGTGCAAGTCAATTTGGGTTATCGCTGCAATCAAACTTGCCTGCATTGCCATGTCAATGCCGGACCGACTCGCACAGAATCCATGCAACTGAAAACCGTGAATCAGGTGATTGACTTATTGCGGCGTGCGGGGGTTTCCACTCTAGATTTGACCGGCGGCGCGCCGGAAATGAACCCACACTTCCGCTATCTGGTTGAAGCTGCCCGGAATATGGGTTTACGGGTGATAGGCCGCTGCAATCTCACTATTTTGGAAGAACCCGGCTATGAAGGGCTGGCTGATTTTCTGGCGGATCGACAAGTGGAAATCACCGCCTCGTTGCCCTGCTATTTGGAAGGCAATGTAGACAATCAGCGCGGTAATGGTGTTTTCGAAGCCAGCATACGCGCACTAAAGAGACTCAACGGACTTGGATACGGACAGCACGGCAGCGGGTTGGCTTTAAATCTAGTCTACAACCCTCAGGGGCCGACATTGCCAGCCCCACAAGTGGAGTTGGAAGCAGCCTATCAGCGTGAGCTGCAAGCGCGTCATGGCATTGTTTTCAATCAACTCTATGCCTTGACCAACATGCCGATACAGCGCTTCGGCAGCACACTGGTGTCCAAGGGCCAATTCAAACCCTATATGCGCTTGTTAAAATCCTCCCATCGTGATGAAAATCTGGCTAACGTCATGTGCCGCAACCTGATTAGTATTGATTGGCAAGGCTATGTCCACGACTGTGATTTCAATCAGATGTTAGGGATGCCGTTGGGTGGGCGGCGGCGGCATGTGACGGAAATTGACCCGGCTAAGCTGGACAAGCAAGCCATCGCCACCGCAGATCATTGCTATGGCTGCACCGCGGGCAGCGGCAGTTCCTGTGGCGGTGCATTGAATGGCATTGAACCCCTTTAGAAACTTCAGCATATTTGCCAAAGGCGGTGTCGGTGTTATCGAGCGGGTTGGCTTCGCCGATCTGCTTCCTTTCATACACCAAGCGGCGCAATAGGCGTAAGCCTTATTGCGCCGAATGAAGATGTTTAACGTTTAAATGTTAAACATTCGACTCATCGATGAAGGTTAATTGTTTTACAGGCTCTTCAATTTCACTTCGACTCTACGATTCAGGCTTTGCGATTCGTCATCCTCTTCCCTATAGAGTGGTTGCCGCTTGCCCATCCCGCGTTCGGATAACTTACCCTTTAAATCGGGGAATTTAGCGACCAAATAAGACATAACGGCTGCGGCCCTGTCTTCGGAAAGGTGGTCATTGTATTCCTCACCCCCAAATATATCGGTATGACCAACCAGAACAGCGATTTGTGTACCGTCCTGCAACTTCTGCTGCAACAGTTTGCCCAGTTCGTCGGCCTGTTTCTCCCCTTCGGGTGTCAGTGCCGCGCTTCTGAAAGCGAAATTGATGCGAATGTCCAATGTGGTCTCAGAGGTGGCAGGAACATCCCTGTGTGAACTGGCTACCGGAGTGGGTCCGGGACGTGTCGAATGCTTGACGGTTTTGGTGCTTGGTTTTGGACTTGATTTTGAACTAGTTTTGGTTTCGGTAGGTTTTGGCTTGTAAGCATCCTTATCGACCATGGCAACAGCGGGTGCTGGTTTACTGCCCACAAAGAACCCTCGTCTTTTTGAACCAGTGCCAGCCTGTGTGGATTCCTCAGATGCGGTATCGTCGGCAGCGAGTAATTGTGCTTGTTCCTGTTGAATTTCAGTTTCGGCTTGGAGTTTCTTTTCCATGTACTGGGAAGTCATGAATTTTTGGGAAGAGATGAGATGCTTGTAAGCATCTTTTATCCAAGCCGGCGCCTGCTCTTTTGCCCCTGCTTTTTCCAAATAGGCTTGAGCCCTTGGATTGTCCGATGCAGCTTCATAGGCAAGCCCTAAATTTCCGTAGGCATCCCTTTGTTTGGTTTCATCGTCTTTCGCTTCTCGCAAGGCCTGCTTAAAATCATCAATGGCTTTGGCTACTTTTCCACCACTCAACTCGCTTTTGCCTTGATCAAGGTATTGGTCATACGTTAGGCGTTTTTCTGCGATAGCGGTGTCAGGCGTTAAACTGGCTTTGGCAGACGGTGCGACCGCCTTCGGCTGTGTGGAACAGGAGACGGTACCGACTAGGAAAGTTGCGGCCATAGCCATGCCGAGAATCCCATTAAGCCTTTTCAAGCTAATGGCATGATGGTTTTGATTTATTGTGATCTTCATTTTGTCCCTCCCCCGCATTGCGGAGCTTTGGTTGATGAAACTACATACCAACGTTAACAATGATTATAATCTGTCCTAATAGCTTTGCAGAGAATCGGCTATCAGGATTACCATGAGCCAACCAAGATGAAAGGCGACCAGAAAAAGGGGTGCGAGTGAGGCTGTAATTTATCCTCAATCATACCTTTTTGCGCCTGTTGTAGGGCGGCAGCCTTGTCCCCCTCATTTGCCTTTAAAGCAGTATAGAACTTTTTCATTAATTGATAGGTTGCCTCGTCATCGACAGGCCACAATGCGCCCAAGGCATTACGCGCTTTTGCCTTGATGGCAATGCCGGAAAAGCCTAGCGGTGCCCTGTCATCCCCTGTTGCTGTTTCGCATGCGCTGAAGGTGACCAATTCGAGTTGGTTATTATGGCCGGGTTTCATATGCATTACCTTCTGCACTTCATCAATCTGTAGGTTTTTATCATAGGTCATAATGTAACTATTACTAGCCGTGTGTCCGAAATGACCGTGAGATGCAATATGGATTATCTCGTAATCCCCTGTGAGCAAATCTTCTTCTAGGTTGCGGTGTGTGAAAATTTCATTCAGCATAGGTTTGCTGTCCAGCATACCGTTCAGCGAGTCAATTTCCTTCCTTACATTTTCCAAAGACATTGCATTAACCAATGTAGTGCGAAATTCGGGTGACCCTCTTCTCGGGGTTTTCCCCGTTGCTTCCTGCTTTACCCATAGGTCTTGATGATCAGGCGGAAGCTGGTCGATTGAATCTCCGTCAGGATTACTTAAACCCGCTAATAACGACTTTCCCATAGCGCTCTTTTCATGCTCGGAATTGCTAAATAACAGGCCATTATTTATCACTATGGCATAGTGCTCGGCGACATATGACTTGTCTTCATCGTCATAGAAAGCGCTAATCGGTGCCAGCCGTAATTTGCCGTCAGGTATATAGATAATCCGATCAATGCCATTGGACTGCAATTCAGACCGCAGAGGTTTAACCAACCATTGATACAATTTCTGACTGGTCGATTTCCATTCCTTGTTTTCCTTGCCCTGATTATCTTTATCGCCATCATTCAATTGTTTATTCAGTTTCTCCGCTTCGTGGTTTATTTCTTCTTTACTGACTTTAACCGAAGGAAATTGCTTAATTATCCCATCATGAACCAGCATTAATTCCAAGCGCTTGTCGAAAATGATCGGATAAAGAATGGCCGTTTTCCCGGTTGCCTTACGCAAAGTTTTGTCGAGATCGTTTAAGCCACCCACGGTGGAAAGCGGCGACAGCCCGTTGATTGGGGACTGCTTAGGTGTTTTGTCGTCCTCTGCTTCCGCCTGCAAACTACAGCGAGCATTGAAGTAATCTTCAAGTTCAGACTGTTTGAGTTTTTCCAAGGAGAAAATCCCTTCCAGTAATAATGACTGACGGTCTTCTTGAGTCGGTTTTGTGCTTGCTGAACGCAGAAGCAAATCAGCCAAGCCGCGATAAATCGGTTCCAAGGTTTCACTATAAGATGATTGGCCATCCGCGTAAACCATAGGGATGTCATTGCGAATTTCATCCACATAAAACATGGCCCGACGGTAGGCCATCATCGCATCATCGTAACGGCATTCAAGCGCCATCAACCGTCCCAGTTTGGATTGCCAATTCATCGTCAAATCGGGAGACTTGGCTTCCACCGAATGACGAATGGCCGATTCAGTTTGTCGGACGGCTTCGTCAAGTTTGCCCGCCCGCTCATGACAGTCAGCTAAGAATCCTTCCCCTTGGGACAGTGCGCGTAACATATTGGCTTGCCTTGCCAAGACATTGGAACGCTCGGCAACTGCGCATTCAAATTGAGAGGTGTCTCGCGGTTGGCTTTCCAGCTTGGCATCTGCATACGGATTGGCTCGATCAACCAAGCGCTTGGTTTGTATGGAAGGTTCGCAATTGTCTGTCTTTTGGTTTTGCGGCTTGGCATCCTTTTGCATGTCATTCAGTTGATCCATGATATTAAGCATCAGATTGACACGTGATGGTATGTCCGCAATGCCCGACAGGTTTGCATCCACCTGTTTCAGCATGGTCAGTCGTTTAGCGGGATTGCTCTCTAACTTAGCCAATTGCAACTCAGTGGCGTAAACTAGTGCCGAATCCCCGCTTGCCTTGGCTAAGTATTGGCTCTTTTGGAATTGGGCAAGGGCTTGCTGCCTATATTTATTTTCGAATTCCAAATTCCTTTTCTTTTCCTCTTGCCGGCCATCCTTTTCAGCATAGGTGGCTTCTAGTGACATGTCTTGCGACAATCTGGCATACACCAACCCAAGATAAGCTCTGATCCGACCCTCCAGGCTTGAGTTTTTGGCTTCTATGGCCAATTCCAACGCGCAAGTCAATCGAGGTTCGGCAAAATTCATCAGAGTTTGATCGGCTTCATTGGCTTGTTCAGGAGTCAACAAGTGAAGAAGATACAAGGCATAACCTGATGCGCTATAAATTTCAGCCAACGGCAACGGGTCGATCTGCTTTTTAGCATCCTCCAAGGCTGTGCAAGTGGAGAGTTGTGGGGCGCTTACGGAAGATCCAGCTTGTATCTCTGCATCGACTAAGGCTAGATCAAAATCAATCAAAGCAAGTCGGTATTTGCCCGCTTCCAAGTTGGAATAGCCTTGTGCCAAACGCGCACCATAGGAGGCAGGATTGTTTATAGTGGGTTTTATACCGGACACAGAGGCTTGATCCGCCGATTCCGTAGGTCTCGTTACCGAACATCCTACGCTGGCAACCAGCAAACCTAGACACAACAACCAAGGCATAAATTGCACTGTAATTTTGTCATTTCTCATAAAGTTAACCAACTGCGCCATTGGATTATTGTCAAGCACGGGCAGGGCGAGGAATCATGACTTAAAATACCTGTAGCCGCATTTGAAAGTTAACGCCATTGTCCTGCAAATCATAAGGGGTACCGGTGGTCAACTTATAGTCAGTCAGCCGATTGGCCCAATATAGCGATGCCGACAAGCTTTCGCTGGCGCCATCAATGCCAACCCAATTATATTGCCCATCAATGCCGATACCGGTTGAAAATAGATTAGTGCCGGATTGCTTATAATCCCAAGCACCCCCATAATTTAGGAATGGAACTAAATAAATGCCATACGGTAGCCCTGTTTGACCCCAGAATATCGGAAGATGCGCTTCAAGCGTAGTATAAAAACCTTGATCTCTTACCAAATAGTTTTGACGATAGCCTTTTACAGTGAAAAATCCACCAATTGCAAGTTTTTCCAATGGTAAAAGTTGATCATCAGATAACTGTAACGCCCCACTGAGTGATATGTAAGCACCGGTGGTTGGGAAGGAATAACGTCCCGCAGCCTGCAATATCCAATTAAAAAAACGTCCATCACCCACCAAGGTAGTTTTGTTTGCGCCCAAAACATCGACACCTATGGATTCTGTAGAGCGTAAGTTAAGGGCCAAATTTCTTTCTTGATAAATATAATCTTGCCAAAGGCGCACAACGGTTTCTTGGTTTTGGCCATTAGTGGAACCAGGGCGATTCAAGTCTCTACCGTCTAGTGTGGTTACATCTTGCCGAATATTGAAGTTAAAACCTATCGTCAAAATTTGGTTGGTATCCAAAATAAACGGATGAAGCAATTGGGCATCGTAGCTTATGATATTACTGGCAATGTTCAGCGCTGTGAAAGGCTGTTCTATTAATACGGTATTACTATTGGTATAGTGGAACGCAAAACGGGTGCCTTGGGCTGTTAAAGGAATGTCAATGCCAGCGTAGTAGTTTTGAGCCCCTGACAAGGTATTAAAACTAAAATTGATAGTTTCTCCAAAACTACTGAGGTTGGATACCCATGTGTCAATGCGACCAGTATAGCCACCGATGGAAGGCGGGGAAAAGTTGTCTGCACTTAAAACCAACCCATAATTGCGCCTTCTGGTTACCTTCAAATCCAATACGGCTTCGCCAGGATTGGCACCGGGTAATAATGTGCCATTGAGCCGGTCTATCATGGGATCATTCAACAAGCGGGTATAGCGTTGTTGCAAATCATGAGTATTGAGGGGTTCGTCAGGATCGCCCATTAACCGATCCCGAATATACTCCTCCCTCAGCCATCCGTTCCCGCTCACTTGGACATCGCTTAACTGCCCCTCCACTATTTTGACATTCAATGTTCCATCCTTGAAGCTTTGATTCTCGATGACCGCGCCCGAACTGATATAACCTTTATCGACATAAAACAATGTAAGTTGATAGCGTAATTGTTCCAAATCGCTACCACTTAATCGGCGGTTCAAATAAGGATTCGTCACCTCGCTCAAGTCTTCATCGGAAAAAGTTTTGTTGCCTTGGAACACAATCTTTTTTACCAGCACTCTTGCTTCTTTATCCGATTCATCAACCGGACCCTCTGCCGGCTTGCCTGGAAGTTTTAAAGTGCCTTCCTTTGCCCTGTCCCCTGG
Organism: uncultured Methylococcaceae bacterium; assembly: GCA_903911305.1. Classification (GTDB taxonomy): domain Bacteria; phylum Pseudomonadota; class Gammaproteobacteria; order Methylococcales; family Methylococcaceae; genus Methylumidiphilus. The sequence goes on from CAIWDB010000435.1 coordinate 10,669, forward strand.
CATAGGAACGCTCTCAAGCAATTGTTTATTGCTCGGTTTACTCGGATCACTTAATGGATCTAGGACATACTGCCTCTCTTCAATTCCGCGATCAGGTATTCCTGGCTCAGATAACCCAGTTTGCAACCATGCCCCAAGCACCATGGCAAAGCCGGATTTTATCAGTATATATTTATCTTTCATATAGTTCTTCCGTTGCTCCCTTATGATGACTTGTCAATTACATTCTCGGTCAGGTGTGCGGTTTAGCTCAGCCAATTTGAAAGCATGTTGCAAACCAATTCCACTTCCTTTGGCATAGGACATCTGGCTGGGCGTACCCGCATAACCAACCGGCAATGGTAATGTCATGCTTGATGCTACGGCGTATCCGCCACTGCCTACACTGGATAATGAACTGCCTTCCTTCTCGCAGGGATTGCTGCGCATATCGGCTTGCCTATCAGCCAAGCTCCATTGACCAATCACTGCTTTAACCGCCGCTTGCACTGAATCGGTTGCACTAAGCCGAATGTTCTCAGATAGTTTGTATTGGTCCGTCGCGCCGTAGATAGTTTGTCCTAACGTGCTACGAGCTAAAAAAGGTTCAAGCTGTGTAGTCACTCTCCAATCAGCCGAACCGCCTTCGACAATTCCTCTGTTAACAACCGTACCGTAAATGATTTTGGTGTCAAATTGACCTCCATGATCGATGGAAATGTTGCCGCCCCTGCCACTTGTACTGGTCTTCGATTCAATAATACTATTGGCCAAACTCAAAGTAAGTAAGTCGAGGTGGATGTTATTAGAGGTTTCTAAATTACCAATACCTTGATTTCGAACTATTGAATTTATCATATCAAGTTTGATACCTGTGATATTAACATTTCCACCATCCGTCGATTTTGAGTCTATTTCTATAATAGTATCGGTCAATTTTAAATTGTTGCTGTCTATTAAATTGAAATTACCAATTGAATTGGTTTTCTGAAGTATGATAGGGTCTATCGTTAGGGTGTCAGAGCTAAAGCGGCTTATTTCTAAATCTCCCGCGTTGGTCGCTCTCACCAAAGCCCCTGTATCCCCCTTGATAGTATTTGCCTGTATTCTCGCCGATCCCTGATTACCCAAAAGAATGGTTGGCTTATCCGTATTGCCCTCACCCACACCGTTCACAAGCAAGTTTGGGCTTCTAATCAACACTTTCCCTTGGTTGGAAGCTTCAATAGCGTTTGCGCCGGAAACCTCGATAGAATCTGTAGCCTCCACAGTGAAATCACCAACAGAAGTGGATGTCGTTTTGACTACAGAATTGGTGCCAGCCGTTTTTTCGATAATACCGCCTGTCAACACAGTGACTTGCTTCGAAGTGATGCCTGCCCCACCGCCCCCCACGGTCATTGCGCCGCTGTTTGCCCCGATGATTTGGCCTTGGTCGGTGATGCCCACCGACGACCCTGGCACGGTGTAAACGAATGCGTCGCCCGTGGTGTTGGTTGCTATCTTACCTTGGTTCGTAACCCAGAGGGCGTAGCCGTTGGATGGGTCTTTTCCGTTAGCATAGACAGTGAGGTTGCCGCCCGACGGGACTAGAGCCAGTTGTTTGGGGGCGGTCGGGTCGGCTCC
>CAIWDB010000436.1 GCA_903911305.1 uncultured Methylococcaceae bacterium
ACCAATGGTCGGAAAATTTAGAAGGATGGCCACGCATTCGTTTTATCACCAACTGCTTTACGCGCTTGCGCTACTGCGACCGCCATGGCGTGCTAGACATGAAAGAAAAGGGCGAACTAGGCTCACAGGCAAAGCATCTCTTGCCTTGGTTTAGGGTAAAGGGCCGCAAGAGTGAAGGCGCGACGCTCATTTTCGGCCACTGGTCCACACTCGGCTATCATGTGGAAAATGATTGTTATTGCTTGGATACTGGCTGTCTTTGGGGCAAAGACCTGACCGCCTTGCGCTTGGATGGGAACTACGAGCGGTTGAGTGTCCCTTCCATTGCCGGCGCACATCAGATTCCCGGCGGTTGAACCATTTTAATTATTGCTTGGTCTATGCCAAACAAACCATCAAGACCGTCAAACGTCGGGATGAACGTTGCAAGAACTGCGACAAGTCATTGACACGGCATAGGCTCATCACTTAGCATTGTGGGTCTTTTTATGTCGCATCATTTACCAGATTTTAAGGCAGGCCAGAAATGAAGAGAACCTATCAACCCAGTAAAATTAAGCGAGCCCGTACTCATGGCTTTCGTGCAAGAATGAAAACCCATGGAGGCCGCAATGTCATCAATGCGCGCCGTGCCAAAGGACGCAAGAGGCTGACTGTCAGCGGCTAAAGCTTGAATGCGACTACCTCAGGCTTTCCTCGCGACCATCGATTAACCAAACCTGCCGATTACCAACATGTATTTGAGTGCGCCCAAAAATCGTCAGATGTCTATCTGACCGTGTTGGCGCGCAACAATGGCCGGAGTTTTTCCCGGTTAGGACTAGCCATATCAAGAAAGCACATACGCAAAGCTGTGGACAGAAACCGCATCAAGCGTCAGGTTAGAGAGTGCTTTCGATTGAATAAGGCGACGTTTGGTGGTTTGGATTTTGTTGTGATGGCGCGAACGGCCGCGAGGCAGACCGATTCTAAATCTTTGAGAATTTCGCTTGAAAAGCACTGGATAACCCTGATAAATCGATGCGATTCGTGCTAGTGCAACTGATCAAGTTTTACCGCTACGTGATAAGCCCTTGGGTGGGTCATCACTGTCGCTTCCATCCCACCTGCTCAAGTTATGCTTTAACCGCGATTGAGCGGTTTGGAGCCTTGCGCGGTTCTTATTTAACCATAATAAGATTGTCCAAATGCCATCCGTGGCATGAAGGCGGCTTAGATCCCGTCCCCGAAGAATTTGGTGCCAAACATGGATAATTTGAGGTTCGTGCTATTCGTTCTTTTTGCTTATCTGAGTTATCAGATATATGACCAATGGCAGAAAGACTATGGTCCTAAGACACAGACTACCGCCACATCAGGGCAGAACCCAACTGATGCCCCGGTCAAGTCGAACCCGCAGGGAGTCCAACCCCAAGCGGTGGCTAATGCTTCGTCCATAGTGGGCGAGGCGCTTAAAGAAGGTCAACGCATCACGGTCACCACGGATGTCATGCAGGTGGTCATTGATGCCACGGGTGGTGACATTCGCGAGGTTGACCTGCTCGGATACCCGAAAGAAAAAGACAAGCCGCTTGACCCGGTTCGCTTGCTCGACGACAACCCGCAGCAATTGTTCATTTCTCAATCCGGGTTCATCAGCGAACCCGACATGGCACCCAACCACCACAGCGTCTGGAAAGCTGAGCAAACCGAGTACAAGCTTGCGAATGGACAAGAAGAGTTGCGTGTGCCTTTGACATGGGTCAATGACAAGGGTGTCACCGTCACGAAAACCTATGTCTTTAAGAAAGGAAGCTATTTGATCGATATGGAACAACAGGTCGCCAACCAATCTCCTTCCACTTGGACGGGTCGGCAATACACTCAATTGCAGCGCAAGCAACCTGAAAAGAAGACGGGTTCTGCATTTTCGGCCAGTTCTGCGGATCGTGCCTACATTGGCGGTGTTTTGCACACCCCGGAAAACAAGTACGAAAAAATTACGTTTGATGACATGAAGGACAAGGATCTTAGTCAAGAGGGTAAAAATGGATGGGTCGCGATGATCCAGCACTACTTCATGGCGGCTTGGATACCGCCCGCCCAGGAGGATTTGCACTTTTACACGAAATCGCTGGACAACCAACATTATGTCATCGGTGCAGTGGAACCAGTGACCGAAGTCGCTCCAGGACAATCCGCAGTGCTTAAGTCCCGCTTGTATACCGGACCCAAACTGCAAAGGGTTCTGGAAAACATCAAGCCGTCAGTGGAAGGCGCACCGCCTTTGGATCTGCAACTGACTGAAGATTTCGGCAAGTTGACCATCTTCGCGCAACCCGTGTTTTGGCTGATTGAGCAGTTTTACAAGATATTCAACAACTGGGGTTGGGGAATTGTCTTTGCAACCATCGTCATCAAAGCGCTGTTTTACAAGCTGTCCGAGTCGAGTTATCGCTCAATGGCGAATATGCGCAAATTGCAGCCAAAGCTTGCAGCTTTGAAAGAGCAGCATGGTGAAAACAAACAAGCCTTCAACCAAGCGATGATGGATTTGTATCGCAAGGAAAAGGTAAACCCATTAGGGGGTTGTTTGCCAATTTTAGTGCAAATGCCAGTGTTCATCGCGTTATACTGGGTATTGTCGGAAGCAGTGGAACTTCGCCAAGCCCCGTTTATCTGGTGGATTCAGGATTTGTCGGCAAGGGACCCTTATTTCATCCTGCCTTTGATCTACGGCGTGTCCATGTTCATTCAGCAACAATTGAACCCGCAGCCGCAAGATCCAATCCAAGCCCAAGTGATGAAATGGTTTCCGATCATGTTCACATTTTTCTTTGCGTTTTTCCCTTCCGGTCTAGTGCTTTACTGGGTAGTGAACAATATTTTGTCTATCATCCAGCAGGCTTATATCACCAAGCAAGTTGAAGGGCGAAGTGCATTATTTGTGAAGGGAGGCACCACAACGCCAAGCTCGGGGGACGGCAAAGCTTAGGCATTTCAACGTTATGTTTAGATGAATCTTTAGAAACAGCCGCTAATGGCTTAAACTAAGCGAGATTAATCTGGAATCCTGCACAAGGCCACAGTAGAAGCGATTTACATCTGCTTCAACCGTGGCCTTGGCGCTTGTTTCGGGAGAATGAAATGACAACCTATCACGAAGATTTTTTGCCTTTGCCCTAAATTGAGAAACATCTCGGATTTGCTCAAGCAAGCGGGCATTCATTTCAAGGCAACACAGTCTAAGTAGATTTCCAACTGATGTTTGGCGCAAGTTCATTTGAGTAAGGCCATGTCGTTTTTGCCATTATCATGATTTACAGGTAACACCTATCCCCAAGGACCGAACATGCCCATCAAACAAGTCATTACAGAAGGCCGGTTGCCAGTTAAAATCTGGACTGACGAAGTGGAGCCTCATGCACGGCAACAATTGGTCAACCTGTCCACGCTTCCGTTCATCTACCGGCATGTGGCGGCCATGCCGGACGTACACACGGGCATCGGCGCCACGATAGGTTCAGTCATCGCCACCCATAATGCCATTATTCCTGCGGCAGTCGGTGTAGACATCGGTTGTGGCATGATCGCCTGTCGGCTTTCATTGGAAGCCAACGACTTGAGCGAGGTTCTGCTAAAGAAAATATTCGACCAAATTAGCCGTGATGTGCCAGTGGGGCGCGAGCAACATAAAGAGGATCGCGCATTGACCGACCGCGCACAGCCGTTTGCTGCACATTTAAGGCGGATGACCGACAAGCATCCGCAATTATTAAAATCATTCGGCAAATCGTCCGATTGGGTGCGACAGATGGGAAGCTTGGGGGGAGGGAACCATTTTATTGAATTGTGCTTGGACGAGTCCAACCGGATTTGGATCATGCTACATTCGGGTAGCCGAGGAGTGGGCAATGCCATCGGCAATTATTTTATCCAATTGGCGCGCAAGGACATGGAACGCTGGATGATTAATCTGCCGGATCGAGACCTTGCCTATTTTCCCGAGGGCACTGAGCATTTCGACGACTATGCCGAAGCCGTGCAGTGGGCGCAGGATTATGCCTATGCCAACCGCCAAGCCATGCTGGACTTGATTCTTGCCGCCCTGGCCCGCCACATGCCTGCTTTCCAAGTAACCGCCGAGGCGGTAAATTGTCATCACAATTATGTGACTCGGGAAAACCATTATGGCGAAAATGTATGGATCACTCGCAAAGGGGCAATCCGGGCAAGGGAAGGCGACTTAGGCATTATACCTGGTAGCATGGGCGCAAAGAGTTTTATCGTGCGAGGCAAAGGCAACCCCGAGAGCTTTTGCTCCTGTTCCCATGGGGCTGGTCGTAAAATGAGCCGCACAGCCGCCGAAAAAGCCTTCACCACTGCCGACTTGGCCCGTCAAACCGAAGGCGTAGTTTGCCGTAAGGACAAGGGTGTGATTGATGAAATTCCCGGTGCTTACAAAGACATTGACGAAGTGATGGCCAACCAAGCGGATTTGGTCGAGGTCGTGCATACCTTGAAACAAGTCGTCTGCGTGAAAGGATGATGAAACTCTCCCTCATCGTTGCAGCATCGGACAATCGAGTTATCGGAAAGGACGGCAAGATGCCTTGGCATTTGTCAGCCGACCTGAAACGCTTTAAAGCCATCACGTGGGGAAAGCCCATTCTGATGGGTCGGAAGACCTATGAATCCATTGGTTGCCCACTGCCGGGTCGTAAGAATATTGTTCTAACAACCAACCCTGCTTATTGCGCGTCAGGATGCGAGGTCGCTCATACGTTAAATGAGGCCATGGATTTGGCGGGTGATGCCGACGAATTAATGGTCATCGGCGGGGCTACCTTGTATGATAGTTTTCTTCCTGAAGCTGATAGGCTCTACCTGACCATAATTGAACGGTATTTTGAAGGTGATACTTTTTTTCCAGAATTTTCGCTAGAAGACTGGCGAATTGTCGATTGCGAAACTATCTCTGCCGACCCGAGTGTTGATTTTACTTATCGGTTTTTGGTGTTAGAGCGGTAAGTGATTTTGTTTTTTGCTTTATACTGATGTTACGTTAGAATGTGAAAGTTGCTTAATTTCTAGCGAAACGGGAGCATCAAGGCCTGTACTGCGCAAAGCCGACGGGCTTGCTTTGACAAGAAAATTGGAAATGCGAAGCTCGCTTCGCCCGTCAAAGTAAACTTTGACGCTCCAATCCTAGGCCACTGCGTAACATCAGTCATTTAAAAACTTCCCCGGATTTGGAGCAAAAAATGAACATTAACCCCGTTGCTTGGTTTGAAATTTATGTACAAGACTTGGAGCGCGCCAAGCGGTTTTACGAGTCTGTCTTCCAAACAAACCTACAAAAACTCAATGCGCCGTTTCCTGAAATTGAATTGTGGGGGTTTCCGGCGGAAAAAAACAATTATGGAAGCTCGGGCGCACTGGTCAAAATTGATGGGTGTCCATCCGGCGGAAATTCAACGATAGTCTATTTTCATTGCGAAGATTGCGCGGTGGAAGAGAGGAGAGTTGTCGAGGCAGGCGGGGAAATCCATCGGACTAAGATGCCTATCGGGGAATATGGCTTTATTTCCCTAGTACTTGACTCTGAGGGAAACATGATTGGCTTGCATTCGATGCAATAGTCGATAAAGTGGGTGGCAAAAGAGTCAACCTCCGGGAACGCCAAGCACCAGCTTGGACGGGTAAATTGCCGATGCCAAGCTAGTGCTTGGCGTTCCCATGGGTTATCTTTATGTAGGCACAGACGTTATGACGATTTGATTTTTTGCTGCGCCAATCCGTTTGACCAAACCCCCAAGCCTTTCATGAACCGAAAAAAAATCAGAGTGCTGCACACACTCAGTCATTAGGCATGGGAAGGGGTCGGCAAGGTTATTCCCGCTACGGTTGCAATAGCCTTCCAGATGACTAATACGATAGTATTCCAAACCTTTTCTATCGTCGCGGTCAACAAACCTCGCAAGGTTTGGACAAAGCTTAATACCATGTTTTCCAAACTGTCCAAAAAGAATTCTTTGGTTTCATCGGTAATTTGACCGGAAATAATCCCCGCTTCAATAAAAGCCGCTTGTTGAGCTATCGCCTTCATCTGCCTATCAGAGAAACCACGGAGAGTGGTTACATCACTACCCAATACTTGGGTGGCGGCGGTCGTCATATCCGTCATCAATTGGTCGATATCAAGTGCCATCTTTATTACCCTCTATGAAAAACTTAGTTTAGCGTTGTAAAAATGATTCGTAAGTAATCGCCTGATCCATATAAATATCCGTTTGATTCTTAAAAGCTTGCACTTCAGTGGCGGTTAGTCCTTGCTTTTTATCGGTATTACGCATCATGGTCAAAGTTTTTGAAATACCATCCAATGCCGTCGCGCTGGGTATTTCACTATTGGAAACCGCAGGGACACCGCGTTTATCCAAGTACTTGTTAACTTCATCCAAAACCCCCGATTTAGGGATTGGCCTCGCCTTGGATTGTATTTCCAAAGCATCAATACTGCCTATGACATTGTTGTAAGCATCAGACCTTGTATTGAATGTTTCGGCTGTGGTTCCTGTTGATGCCGAAGCAAACAATACCATGATACTCTTATTGGTGGATGTAATGCCATCGACTATCGCTTTATCATAAAGTGGGGCAAGTTGCATGGGACAAGCCGCGAGATAAAGTGACATAACAACTAGCAAGATTACTTTAGTGGTTCTCGATATTATGCTCAAAACTAACCCCCTTTCATGATGTAATGTCAGCATTTAATCCACTCATAGGATAAGATGCAAGCAATATGGTTTATTTTTAAAAAACGGGGTGCGCTTGTGTTATTTAGTTTGCCGCTTACCACGCCTTATATTGACGATTTATACCACAGATATAGATAGAGAGTGAAGAATAAATTTGAAATATTTTTTTATAAAATCAAATCCCATCTCAAACGATATTCTCATTATTCGTTAGCAATAAAGAATATCTAATAATTAACTGATGTTACGCACTACCCACCAATGGAGCGTCAAAGCATGAACGTAACTGGTTTTTTGGGTTTCCCACTAGCCATCCATTCAAGCCTATTCTGATTGTCGCGGGTTACTCGTTGTTTCCCTTTCTTCATCAATAAGCTTATGATTTTGAGTTAAAATGTAAAAAATTTTAAACAATCCCGGAAGCATCAACCTTATGAATCCACTTTTTACCTCCAAAACCACACTACTCACCATTGCCGGAACCCTCGTCCT
>CAIWDB010000437.1 GCA_903911305.1 uncultured Methylococcaceae bacterium
AATCTGCATCCCGCCCCCTTCGCATTGGTCATTGATGGATTCTCAACTTCTTCTGACCAATCAGCGGGGCGGGATGCTCCCTAATCAACTTCTAGCTTTTTACCCACAAATTCTTCGGAAGAGCCTTTCTTTTTATCTTCCTCACTAAGAGCAAAGAATTTTTCAGCAATCTCGTTCATTATTTGCCTAACGACCCCGTTCAGCCGCCCGCGCAGGAGAAGCCAGACTGAACACGGCAAACGTCGGCGCGGGTCGGCTGGAACGGCGGGTTAGGCGGGTGGGCAATGAGACAATGCCGGGGTTTCATGGATTTTGCTCTTTTTTTACATCCGGCGCAATACGCGGAGTGCCGCTATTGCGCATTTGCGTTGCAAGCAACAAACACCGCTAACCATTTGTCGGGCGTTGCGGTTGGTTCCGCGTGGGCAAACGATGGAGCCGTCTGCCCACCCTACCCGGCTATTGAATTTCATCGCAAGGGGTCGAAACAGTTTTTTGATGATTATCTGTTGGGTGTTCGCTCATTACATTCATGGAACTCTTTGTGTATATGCATGTTGAAACAACACATCCTGTAAACTGTATTGTTAACGCTTTACTGTTGCTTATGGCATTTGCCTCTCCACCGAAAAAACCTAGGACGGGGACATAGGTCATTGTGTTTTGGCTTTTTTTGATTTCAAGATAATTGTATGCCCAAGTTTCGTTTCCTCCGCCTGCAGAATTTAGAATCGGTGGCTGACCAAACATTTTTATGACATCATCTCGCGTCGTCTTACCTCTTATGATGCTTTTTACATAGAGGTCATTAAGTTCTTGTCCTGTCTTATCAATACCAGATTTACCTGGGACTACGCAACCAGATAGACTCACTATAATAACCGCTACATACCATGTTTTTAATCGTTTAAAAAAATCATTTTCTACTGTTCTTCTAGCAACTATTGTTTTCATTACAAACACTCCAATTCGTAGGTTTTCCACACACAATTATCAATTATAATGCTTCTTTATGAAGTGTTTATAGGTATAATATCCTAATATTCTGTGGTATAAATCCGCAACACTGTCTGGCTAAATACACTATTATTTATGAGTTTTTATATTCTCTATTTCACCTATTGTTAGTTTAATAGGACTTACGCAACCGCTTGATGCTCCCGCAGAACCTCGGTGGTTCACGGCCTGAGTTCAGGCGAACGAAAAAGGTATTGACGGGTTTTTAAGCTCCTCCTTCATATACTTTAAAGCCGGACGGGATTTGTAATCCCGTCTGAAACGTTTTGTGCCATATCGGATGCCGTGACTTCGCACAAAACGTTAGCGGCGGGGTTACAAATCCAGTCGCGCCTAGCTGTAGCCCGCATGGAGCGTAGCGAAATGGGGGGTTTCGTGGCTCCGATCATCCCGGATTCCGCTTCGCTACATCCGGGCTACGCTGGCTTTTTGTCCCTGCTATTCATTCGGCGGAATCCGTCTATGGTTCTGCCTTACGGCCTTACGATTGCCCCTTGCCGCGTTTGGGAAAGCAGCGCTAGTTGTTTTTCCTATTTTTATTGATAGTAAAGTTAAAAGAATAGATGGGAGATATATTAAATAGTTGATTTTGCTTTTTTTTATTTCTTCCAAAATTTCTTTTGTATACATATATATGTAGATATTGTCATACTGCTTATTCCAGATAAAACCAAGTTTATTCCATTTTTGTTGAATTGCTTCTTCT
>CAIWDB010000438.1 GCA_903911305.1 uncultured Methylococcaceae bacterium
GTGCAAGACAGCCCGAATCGAACCAATTCCCGGCATACAAATCGGCGTAGGTGGCAGACCTAAATGCACGTAACTATTAAAAGGGGTGTCACGTAGTAAATCTTCCTTGCGTATATTGCCCGTGTAAGACTCACCCATGCCATAAATAACGGATGGGTCTGTCTGCAATAGCATTTTCTTTGACAATCTGCGACTGAACACACCCGCTATTTTATTCCGCTCCTCGGCCAAGCCAGTCTCTTTCTCAACAATAGAAGCTAAAATCAATGTTTCATAGGGGTTATGCAACAGCAAATCTTGCCCCCTAGCCTGCCACTCGTCGGCTAAAACTGTTTGCATTTTGTGGTAAGCCCGTTTCAAAACTTCAATATCAGAGGTTCCTTTGGAGAAAAAATAGGTGTCAGGGTAAAACCGGCCTTCTGCCTGCTCACCCGGCGCGTCTATAAGCCCCATTACCTCGGCAGGCGGTTTGCCATCAATCAAATGAACCAGGTTGGGTTGCTGCTTCATCGCCTCAGCCATTTGCTTAAATGTCCACCCTTCAACCAAAGTAAGACTGTAGTGGCGTACCTTGCCTGATGCGAATAATGCCAACAACTGCCTAGAGGTGGTTGCCGGAGGAATTTCATATTCGCCGAATTTCAGTTTCGTCGCTGCATTTTCCTTCCATGCAAATAGTCGAAACCAAAATGGATGATTGATCAAACCATTCACGTACAAGCCATCGGCTATCGCTTTCACCCCCTGTCCCTTGCTTATTTCAAAATATACGGTTTCTCGATTGTTCAAGGACGAGTCCATTTGCAAACAAAATTCACCCCCCATGACACCAAATAGGGCGGTGAATAAAATTGCAACGCATGACAACAACCACCTTTTCAGCATTTTACCGGCCCAGCTATCATAGCTTGTCTCTGGCTTAACCCGTATCGAGGAAGATGTAACCGTTTGGATGCAACCGAAATATAGAACAACGTTAACATGAGGCTTCCTTTGCGAAAATAGCCTGCTGGGTTGCCATGTCAATGGCGGCCATTTCAGCCACGCACACAGACAACTTCTTGGCAATTTCCCCAAGTGGTATTGCCTTGCCTTCCAATTGGGAAACCGGCCAGACTCCGATGATCGAATTGGTCAGAAAGATTTCGTCTGCACTAAATACTTGATGGGGTTGGATACGCGCCTCTTCAACCGTTAACCCGAGATTTTGGGCTGCTTCCAAGACTAATCTGCGCTGCACACCGGAAACCCCACAACGGTCGAGCAGAGGAGTTCGAACTTTCTCTCCTTGAACCAGAAAAACATTGCTCATTATCCCTTCCACCAGAAAGCCTTCGTAATCCAACATCAAGCCTTCGCGAATAAGTTCTCCATGCCATTCGGCGCGGGCAAGAACTTGTTCCAAGCGGTTTAAATGTTTGATACCAGCCAATCGCAAATTTATGCCAAGACGATTTTCGCAAAAACGCACTTTGACACCTGTCATATCGACAGAACTTGGATATGCTGGCTTGGGGTATGCCTTTAGAATGCGGGTACCATGAGTGATTTCAGGGTATCGGTAACCCCTCCCCGCGGAACCACGAGTCAATATGATTTTCAGGACACTGTCTGGATTTGCCATACAAAGTTGCCAGACTTCCCTTCTCAAAACCGATATGCCAGGAAATGGGATATCCAATCGCCGGGCATCATCTTGCAGTCGGGCAAGATGTCTGTCCAGAAAAATAGGAACGCCCCCTTCTATGGAAAGCGTAGTGAAAACACCATCGCCGTAGTGGAGTCCACGATCAGCGATATCCAATAAAAAAGCATTTTCCCCATTGATTATCGCATCTAAGGATCTTGTCACAATCTCGGCCATGGCATCATAGCTAATTTAAACTTTTAGAGTCTCAATAACAAGTGGGTGGTCACGTTTTAAAATCCGCGAACATCCCACGCTCCATATGCCTTGTTTTACACAATGGCGTGTCTCCTTTAGAAAACCTCACTTGACGCTATGGAGCAAATCTTATCAGCCGAATTTTTTAAAAATCAAACTGCCATTCGTTCCGCCAAATCCGAATGAATTTGACATCACTATATTCAGTTTGGCTTGTCTTGCCGTATGCGGGACATAATCCAAATCGCACCCTGAATCAGGATTATCCAAATTTATTGTTGGGGGTATGATTTGGTCACGCAGTGCCAGCACCGAAAACACAGCCTCAATTCCACCCGCCGCCCCCAGCATATGGCCAGTCATGGACTTAGTTGAACTAACCGCCACATTACCGGCTGAATCGCCCAAAACAGTCTTCACTGCAAAAGTTTCGGCAATATCACCCGCTGGGGTTGAAGTGCCATGTGCATTGATATAGTCAAGTTCATTAGGGGCTAGAGACGCATCGTTTAATGCATTCGACATACATCGTGCCGCACCTTCACCATCCTCCTTGGGGGATGTCATATGATAGGCATCACTGCTCATGCCATAGCCGATGACTTCTGCGTAAATCCTAGCGCCCCGACGTTTGGCATGCTCCAATTCTTCAAGAACCAACACACCGGCACCGTCACTCAATACAAATCCGTCACGGTCACGATCCCAAGGACGGCTAGCGAGAGTAGGCTCGTCGTTTCTACGGGAAAGGGCGCGTGCTGATGCAAAACCACCCAATGAAGTCGTTGCGGTTGCCATTTCAGCGCCGCCAGCAAGCATAACATCAGCATCCCCAAACTGGATCAAACGGTAGGCATCGCCTATGCAATGGGTACCCGTGGCGCAAGCAGTGACTATGGCATAATTCGGCCCTTTCAATCCGTATTTGATGGAAAGGTTACCGGATATCATATTAATGATATTGCTCGGCACAAAAAATGGGGAAATTTTACGGGGCCCTCCCTTCAAAAAGGCATTATGACCCTGTTCTATGCCGAAAATCCCTCCGATGCCAGCACCTACGACCACACCCATTCGGCTGGCGTTTTCTTCAGTCACTTCAAGTTCTGAATCGACAAACGCCTGGATCCCGGCCGCCATTCCATAATGGATAAATGAATCCATTTTTTTGGCTTCTTTCTCGGGAATATAATCTGTGACATCAAATCCTTTAATTGACCCACCAATGCGGGTCGAAAACTCAGAGACATCAAAACGATCTATAAGACCTATTCCACTTTTGCCGTTGATTATGCTTAACCAAGAATCAGCGACTGAGTTACCGACTGGAGAGATTGCCCCAAGCCCAGTTATCACAACACGTCTTTTGCTCAATTTGTTTCCTCAGGCAGAATTAGCTGTCTGCAAAAAGAATAATGCCCCACGGAACCCAGACTTGGCATCCCAATGGGGCGTTACGAAAAAAATTACTGGTGCTTTTCGATATAGTCAATTGCCTGCTGCACGGTCGTAATTTTCTCGGCATCTTCGTCTGGAATTTCACATTCGAATTCTTCCTCCAACGCCATCACAAGTTCGACAGTATCCAAGGAATCGGCACCTAGATCGTCCACGAATGAAGCTTCATTGGTAATTTCGTCTTTTACCCCCAACTGCTCAGCAACGATCTTCTTTACACGTTCTGCAATGTCACTACTACTCATCTTTTTCTATCCTCAATTGTTTAAGCTTGAATGTATCAGCCGGGAAATTTTAATTGGATTTCCAATTAATACAAGACTTGATTTTACCCGACCAAGTGATAATGAATCTAAAAGTGGCTAAGATTCAGAAACATCAAAAAGATCAATCTGGAACTTTCCAAGCCTGTGAACAATAACACGATCCAAGCCGATAGTGAACGGCTCGGCTTATTTTGCCACGAAATTCCAAATTTTTCCGTCACGCCATGTACATCCCACCATTCACATGCAATGTCTCGCCTGTAATATACGCCCCATCAGGGGAACACAGAAAGGCCACAGCCCCCGCTATTTCATCAGGTTGCCCCAAACGAGCCAACGGAATCTGCCCTATCAGGGCTTTCTTATGCTCTTCCGGCAAGGATCGAGTCATGTCGGTGTCAATGAAGCCCGGCGCCACTGCGTTGACAGTGATGTTACGCGATCCGAGTTCTTTGGCTAGGGACTTGGTGAAACCAATAATGCCAGCCTTGGCGGCTGCGTAATTGGCTTGACCGGCATTTCCCGTTGCACCCACCACAGAAGTAATATTCACAATACGCCCGAAACGGGCCTTGGTCATACCCCTCATGACAGCCTTGGACAATCTATACACCGATGTCAGATTGGTTTGAATGATCGCGTCCCAATCGTCGTCCTTCATCCGCATTAGCAAGTTATCGCGAGTTATACCGGCATTGTTGACGAGGATAGCCGGGGCACCAAATTCGTCTGTGACCGACTTGATAAAGCTGTCTACCGCCTCACCGTCAGAAACATCCAACAACCGACCAACTCCTTTAAGCCCAGCATCTTCGAAACCCTTGCTTATACCCTCGGCACCCGCATTAGTCGTCGCTGTGCCGACTACAAAGTTACCATCCCTCGCGAGGCGAATGGCGATAGCGCGGCCAATACCACGACTTGCCCCGGTTACCACTGCGATTTGACTACTCATTTTAACAACTCCAGTGCCTTGTTGAGAGAATCAGGATCGAAAACGGCTTCACTTTTCACATCCACCACTATTCGCTTGTTCAGGCCCGTCAGTACCTTTCCGGGACCACATTCAATGAATCGGCGGACACCTTGGTTGAACAAAAATTGAATGGTATCCGTCCACCGAACTGGACTTGACAACTGCATCTCTAAAGCGGAACGAATAGCCTCTGCTGTAGAGTGGCTCGAGACATCCACATTATGCACGACTGGTATTTTTATTGAGTGAACCGGGATTTTGTCCAATGTTTCACGAAATTTCAACGCGGCTTCACCCATCAAAGGGCAATGAGAAGGGACACTGACTGGTAGTAGCACAGATCTTTTCGCACCCTCTGCCTTTAGTGCCTCAATCGCCCGATTAACTGCGGCAGCATGGCCGGCAATCACGATTTGTCCCGGCGAATTGAAATTGGCAGGGGTCACAAGGTCATCTGCAATCGAAACCATAGCACAAACCTCAACCACTTTGGCATCGTCGAGACCAAGAATTGCAGCCATTGCCCCAGTTCCCGCCTCCACTGCCCCTTGCATTAACTTTGCCCGCTCCGCCACCAGCCCCACAGCATCCCCGAAATCGAAAGCGCCGGCACAAACTAAGGCAGAATACTCCCCTAAGCTATGTCCAGCCATCAATTCTGGCATTTTTTCAGTATGCTTGAGCCAAACGCGGAACGCTGCCACTCCAGCGGCCAACATTGCGGGTTGGGTATGTTCAGTAAGGTTTAGCCTTTCAACGGGCCCTTCATTAACTACATTCCACAAATCGTAACCCAGAACGTCAGAAGCGGTTCGAAAAGTCTGCACCACCTCGGTGTGGATTTCAGCCAATCCTCGCATCATACCTAAAGACTGGGAACCTTGTCCTGGAAAAATGAAGGCTAAGCCATTTTCTGTCTTACTCATAAAAATGTCATACAATGAATTAATAACGAACCAGTGCAGAACCCCAAGCAAACCCCCCGCCGAAGGCTTCCATTAATACCGTTTGCCCTCGTTGGATTCGTCCATCACGTACAGCCTGATTGAACGCCAAAGGGACTGAGGCGGACGAAGTATTGCCTTGGGTTTCAATGGTACAAACCACTCTCTCCATGGACATTTTGAGCTTTTTGGCTGTAGCCGTGATAATTCGAATATTGGCTTGGTGGGGAACCAGCCAGTCAATGTCGGATTTTTCCAAATTGTTCGCTGCCAAAGTCTCATCAACGATCCTTCCCAAGGTATTGACAGCAATTTTGAATACGTCATTGCCTTGCATCTTAATGTAGAATTCCCCGCCACCACAGCAGTTTTTTTCTCGCGTAGGGGCGGGAAGATACAGTAAATCCTTATAATGACCGTCCGAACTGATATGGGTACTCATTACCCCTGGTTCGTCAGAAACTTCAAGCACCATCGCGCCAGCCCCGTCGCCAAAAAGGATGCATGTCGTTCTATCCGTCCAGTCAACAAGCCGGGAATTGATCTCGCTACCGACTACCAAGACGCGCTTCGCATTGCCCGCCCGTATATATTGATCGGCGACACTTAAGGCGAAAATAAAACCTGAACAAGCTGCCTGCACATCAAACGAAGCACAGTTTCTGAGATTGAGCCTTTGCTGCAATAAACAAGCGGTACTTGGGAAAATCCTATCGGGCGAACTAGTGGCAAGGACGATTAGATCAATATCTTCAGCGGTTCCACCCGATGCTTCGATAGCCTGCAATGCAGCTATCTCAGCCATGCTTGAAGCCGTCTCATGGGAATCGGCAATATGCCTCGAAAAAATCCCGGTACGCTCAAGTATCCATTCGTTGGTGGTGTCCACCATCTTGGCAATGTCATGGTTTGTCCGCACCGTCGTAGGCAGATAACCGCCCGTTCCGGCGATACGCGAAAATCGGCTCACGAGGATTTCCCTTCGGCTATTAATTCAGCCACCCTTGCGCCAATTCTTTCAGGAACCGCATTATTAATTTCCAAAATGGCGATCTCGATAGCCTTGGCAAACGCGACACGGTCTGCATTACCATGGCTTTTCACGACAATACCTCGCAATCCGACCAAACTGGCGCCATTGTATTGCCTCGGATCGAAGCGCTTTCTAAAGGAACGCAGAACCGGCAAAGCAATCAGCCCCGCCAACTTGGTCAATAAATTCTCGGAGAATGCTTGCTTCAATGCCACATTGATCATCTTTGCCAAGCCCTCACTAGTCTTGAGCGCCACATTGCCAATGAAACCATCAGTGACAACGACATCCACATCTCCAGTATATATATCGTTGCCTTCCACAAAACCAATAAAGTTAATATGGGAGTCTGCAATCAATTTTACGGCCTGTTTAACTTGTTCGTTACCCTTGATTTCTTCCTCGCCTATGTTCAGCAGACCAACCTTAGGCTCGGGAATGTTTTCCACCGCTTTTACCAGTTCATAAGCCATAATCGCAAACTGCCGTAAATGCTCGGCACTGCTATCAACGTTTGCCCCTAAATCCAACACATGGGTATGACCCCGCAAGGAAGGGACAACACCAATGATCGCAGGACGGTCTATGCCTGGTATGGTCTTCAAGACGAATTTGGAAATCGCCATCAACGCCCCGGTGTTGCCGGCACTGACACAAGCTTGTGCCTTGCCTGCTTTGACCAAGTCAACAGCCACTCTCATTGAAGAATCTTTCTTGTTCCGCAGCGCTTTGGAGGGGGACTCGTGCATTTCCACCATTTCGGAAGCGTGGTGTATGAGTAGACGATTGCCCAAATACTGGGAACCGACCACCACCTTATTCAGGACCGTTTCATCCCCAACCAAAATTAAACCCAAACTTGGATTGCGATCCAAAATGTCAATTGCCGCAGGCACTACCACTTCAGGGCCGTAATCCCCTCCCATGGCATCAAGGGCTATCGTGGGATGTTCATTCATAAGGCGCACAGCCCGCTAACCGCTATGTATTTTGACATCTGGCTATTTTTTGAAGGCTCACTTTGCGCAAAGGCAAGGTTATAAAAGACGATTGATTGAAATGTTTATTCTTCTGAATCAAGGCTTGCTTTAGAAGCTATGACTCTACGCCCACGGTAGAAACCGTCTGGGCTGACGTGGTGGCGAATATGGGTTTCACCCGTATTGGGTTCTATGGAAAGTGCCTTAGCCGTCAATGCGTCATGCGCACGACGCATGCCACGTTTTGAACGGGTTTTTCGATTTTGTTGTACAGCCATGGGAATAACTCCTCGTAATTCATTATTTTTTCAATTTTGCCAAAACGGCAAACGGATTGGGACGCCCCGAAACTTCCGGCTTAGGTTTATTATCCTTTGCTACGGACACTTCACACTGTTCGTGCTGCGGTATGGTGGGTACAGCCAGCAACAACTCTTCCTGTACTATGTCGGAAAGAGGAATTTTCCCCTGCTCTAACAACAATGGCTCGTAAGAATCGGGAAGGAGATTGGCTTCATCAATCGAAGCAACCACCGCCAAGCTCACCGAATCCCTCACAGACCAAGGGATAGGGCCCATGCAACACTGGCATTGCAGGACTAAATCAGCTTCCACCATGCCTGTCACCACCGCATACTTACCGTCTTTGCCGAACTTTAACTCAAATGTCACCTCCCCATCCTTATGCAGTAGGACATCCTGCATACGGGCCATTTTGGACAATGGCAAAACTCCTTTAAACTGGCGATGCTTATCCGCCAGTGCCAAGGGATCAATGTACTCGGGCAAATGTTCGACCATAATCCGACAATGATACCGAGAAACCAATAAAACTGTCAAAATTATCTGACCAAACTCATTGGAGAGACTATGAAATACCCAAAAATCATTGGCCGACGGCTAGTTCTTGCCTCAAGTTCACCCTATAGACAAGCGTTGCTCTCTAAGCTTGGCATCCCCTTTGAAACCGCATCACCTTGCATTAATGAAACGGCCAACGTGGGGGAATCCGCGATTCAACTGTCAAAACGGCTGGCAGAGGAAAAAGCCTTTGCATTGCAAGTAAAATTTCCCCAACATCTGATCATTGGTTCCGATCAAGTTGCCTTTCTGGAAGCGGCCCAACTCGGCAAGCCCGGCAACCACGCGTGTGCAGTCGCTCAATTACGCGCCGCATCTGGCAAGGCCGTGGAGTTTTTCACCAGCGTTTGCGTACTGGATTCAACCAGTGGCGAATTGCTCACTGACACCGACAGGACCGTCGTTTGGTTTCGCCCTTTATCGGAAAAAAAAATCGAATGTTACGTTTCCCAAGAACGCCCTTTCGATTGTGCTGGCGGATTTAAATCTGAAAGTTTGGGAATAGCACTGTTTGAAAAACTGGAAACGAGCGACCCTAACGCCTTGGTCGGGCTGCCGCTCATTAAACTGGTTGGGCTGTTGGAAAAATTCGGCTTAGAAATACCCTGCTGCTAACTTTAAAAGCGCTCAGCGGTTATAGTAGCCCAAAACACGCTCTACATAATTTTGGGTTTCAGCAATCTGCGGAACCTGATAGCCGGAACGTTTAACTCTATTTTCACCGGAATTGTAAGCAGCCACGGCCAGTTTGACATTGGAAGGAAACATATCGAGCAGATCGCTGAGGTAACGCGCCCCGCCCTCAATATTTTCCTGCGGGTCGAAACGATCACGCACACCATAACGACTCGCCGTGGCAGGCATGAGTTGCATCAAACCGGCCGCGCCTTTATTGGAAACCGCCTCGGGGTTGTAACCCGACTCGGCACGGATGACAGCATGTAACAAGGCAGGGTCAAGATCGTATTTGTAAGCCGCCGCATTGATGATGGGAGCCAATTCTTGCTGTTTTTGCGCCCGGTAGGCACTCATTTGAACCCTTGGCTTCCACGAGGCTTTTTCATCAAAAGCCGTTCTTCCTCTGTTACTTTTGACATAAGAAATACTTTGAGGGCTGCGTAAAATAATCTTGAAGCCCGAATGCTGAGGCTTGTCGGTATAAAACACATGCCCTGCACGGTCTACAAACTTGTAGACATCGGCCAAAGCACTCGTTGATTGTGAAGACAGCATTAAGGCAACAACAAACGGCACAAAGAATCTTGACATATCTCGTATCCGGTCAGGCATTTTTGTTTTTTCAAATACAGACAGTGGGGAACTCCCCACAGAGTGGTTTTTTCACCACAACGTCTATTATACGGATAAAAGCTTGAGAGTAAAAACCTTATGGCATTGCAGGGCGCATTCCAAGCTTCGCCAAGCGCACTTCGACTGCGTTTGTCCCACGTTTCAGCCTTTCTGCCAAAGTCTCAAGCGGTATACCCGATTGGAAATCCCGCCGCAGTGTCTCATCCTCCTCTATTGTCCAAGGCTTGCCCGTCTGGGTTCGACCCTGCGCCTTCCACCCCTGTTTAGGCAAAACACCTGTAACTTCCGATGATTGCTGGCTGGCCAATGGTTCGACTAGGCCCAGCCTGACCAGCCGCGATTGAATGGCAACCCTAGTTCTTTGATGTTTTTCAGCCATGACCCCAATGGGTAGGTTTACTTTAAATTCTTCTAAAAGATCACGGTCTTCATCTGCATCCCATGGTCTGCCCGCTTTTGCAGGTAATGGGTTTAGTGATCCCGATTGGCTGAGTTGTTGCTGAAGCAGTTGCCCTGCCGTAAAAAGGGCACGGATAATTGTTGGCTCGTTATAAGGACTTTGATCGGGAAATATTTCCCCAGTAACAGGGTTGACACCCTCGGCTAGAGCTTCGATTATTGCCAAGGTTTCTTTGATGCGTGTTAGATATTTAAGCATAGCATTCGTATTTTCGTCAAATCTTGCATTAGTTTGAATAAGCTACTTCCCTTTCGCGACAGATTCTACCTTTTTCTGAAAATTGGCGGCTTAACATAATCTTGTATTTCAATAACAGAATCTCTAGTGATAATGGAAAAATCGACTTCCCGAAGAAAACGTTCTTCTTTAAGTAAATCCGTAATATATTTCGATTCACTTTCAGGAAGTTCTATATTAAGGTTATTCCCAATATCTAGCTCATGAGGCTTTGTAACATCTGTCTGTTTGGATATTTTGAAATCCATGCCATCCGGTGATTGAGGATACACAGCTAAATCAGAGCCTACACCATGACACAATACATGATCAAACACTTTTAATCGAGCTACATCCATAAAATATCCTCAATATACTTCAAACCAACCTTAAAAACTCAAAACCTACCTAATATTTAATCAAAAAACCCTATCATAAACCTCGCTCATAGCCAGAACGCAGCCGATGGTTTCCACATTGACTACTCCATCCAACCCCGATGTTTCCGTCAATACCCAAGCATCCCCCTGCCTGATATATCTTTCAATCAGTGGCTTGTCTTGTGACACCAAGATATATTCCCGCAAGGAAGGGACTTTACGATAACCGGAAAACTTGTCGCCCCGGTCATAGGCTTCGGTGGAAGAGGATAGGATTTCAACCAGCAGAATGGGATTAAGCAAGGTATCCATCTGTCCGTCCTCGAATTCCGGCTTGCCGCACACCACGGCAATATCTGGGTAGTGGTAGCCTTTCGCTTCAGCCGCCCTGACCCGCATGTCGTTGGCATAGGCTTCACAGGGTCGGCCTTTAAGCTGGTTCCTCAATTCCCCGGCAATATTAACCCCAATCAGGTTATGTTCCCGGCTCGCACCGGCCATGGCAAATATCTGCCCATCGACGAATTCGCTTTTATTTTCCATGGAACTTCTTTCTAAGGCCAAATATTCTTCTGCGGTATAAGTTTTTTGAGCGGGTATTGCGGACATGGATAACCTCGGATATTTTGAAAAATCAGCAAGCTTAATGCTCGGAATCTGCTAGACTCCCAATGCTTAACTCCGTAGGAGCGATTTGCAAACTTTAAACTGGTTTCTATGAGGTAGCAATACTTCCTCAAAGCAAACTATCGCGCCCAATCATCACAGATTAGGATTTCAACAACCGGGTAATCTCAATCGCCGTCGCCAAGGCCCGCCGCCCTGCCTTGCCGGAGCAAATCGGTTCACGTCCTTGCTGGATACTCGCTATGAAATGCTTAATCTCTTCCATTAGGGCATCGCCATTTTCAAACGTGGACTCCTCACCAACAATTTCCGGCACACCGGGGAACATCTCCTTCTCTCCTTTCCGATAACGTGCCAGCACACGATTTTGGAAATCCACGGAAACATAGCAATTGGGCATGAACATACGCATTTTGCGCTCGACCTTCAAACTGGCACGGCTGGCAGTCACATTGGCGACACAGCCGCTTTTGAAGGTGATCCTCGCATTGGCGATGTCCGTGTCATTGGTTAACACCACAACCCCCTTGGCATCAATCCGCTCCACTTCAGAATCAACGATATCCAAAATGATGTCAATATCATGAATCATCAAGTCCAGCACCACACTGACATCATTGGCGCGGGGGTTGAACGGTGCGAGTCGGTGAGATTCAATAAATAACGGCTTGCCTTGAGTCAAATCCAACCCGAGGATGGCGGCATTGAAGCGTTCCAAATGCCCCACCATCAGCCGCAAGTTATTTTCGTCCGCGATGCGGATCAGTTCGTCCGCTTGCTCCACCGTGACGGTGATGGGCTTTTCCACAAGGACGTGGACACCGGCATTGAGGAAATCGCGGGCGACTTCAAAATGCAAGGTCGTAGGGGTGACAATGCTCACTGCATCCACTTGTCCTAGCAACTCCCGGTAGTCGGTCAAAGCGTGAGTTTGGTTTTGTTCTGCAATGGCTTTGGCATTGTCAGGATTGCTATCCACCACAGCGACCAGATCGCAATCGGGCAAGGCCGCATATTTCTGCGCATGAAATTTGCCCAAGTAACCGACACCGATGACGGCGCATTTAATTTTATTCATAGTTGAAAATGGAAATTGAAGGTTAGTTTTATTATTTCGAGTATTGTGCTTTATAGCGTTGCTGTCAACCGGACATTTCAATCTGAATCTTTATGGATATCGACAAACGGCAACACACCCCGCTTACTAACCGTGTCCAACCACTCGCGAAGATAAGTCAACTCTGGCGTTTCGGGAAGATCGCCAATGGGGAGCTTGCCACGTAAACGACGCATTGCGATGGACACTGCTTTAAGGCTTTCCCCGTCAATGCCCGACCGACGCATTCCAACAAGATTAAGGCGATAGTGTTGTCCGGGGCGGCCCCCCACCATCATAAACGGAAGCACGTCTTTATTTATCCCGGCAAGCCCTTGCAACATTGCATAACTGCCGATACGACAAAACTGATGCACGACCGAACCTCCGCCAAAAAACACCCGGTCTCCCACCAAGACATGACCGCCCAGAGCGACATTGCTGGCTAGAATATTCCTGTCCCCCATTTGACAATCATGCCCAAGATGCGCATTATTCATCAGATAACAGCCGTCGCCTACCCTTGTCGAACTGCCATCCTTGGTGGCCCGGCTGATAGTCACCCCCTCACGAAATACATTGCCCTCGCCAATATCCAACCAAGTTTCAGTCTTCGGATCAAAACCCAAATCTTGGGGCAATCCTCCGAGAACCGCCGTGGGGTGGATGATATTGCCCTTACCCATCCTTACCCCCGGCTGGATAATGGCATGAGAGCCAATCTGGCATCCATCACCAATTTCTACACGATCCTCAATGACGGCGAATGGTCCGACGATGATATCCTTGCCGAGAATGGCACTAGGGGCGATGTATGCTGTGTGATGAATGTTGTTGCTCATGATGACTTGCTCAAAAGTGAGTGAATTTATGAATTGCCAAAATTGCTGCCCTGCCACTAACCACTAACCACTAACCACTAACCACTAACCACTAACCACTAACCACTAACCACTAACCACTAACCACTAACCACTACAAATTATCCTCTAGGATGGCAGCGCTTGTGTAATTCCTTGAGGCGTTCCTGCGCGATGTGAGTGTATATTTGAGTACTGGACAAATCGCTGTGGCCCAGCAGCATCTGCACCACACGAAGGTCTGCCCCGTGGTTAAGCAAATGGGTCGCAAAGGCATGGCGAAGGGTATGCGGGGACAAGGGTTTGTGAATATCGGCCTTGACCGCGTAACGCTTGATTAAATGCCAAAAAGCTTGCCGGGTCATAGCCGCACCACGCTCGGTGACAAACAGGTCATCACTCTGGCGGACGCCAAGAATAACCCGGCGACCATCGCGATGATAGGTTTCCAGCTTAATGGATGCCTGTTCGCCTATGGGAACCAATCGATCCTTGCTGCCTTTGCCGATCACCCGGACTGCGCCTTGTTGCAAGTTGACCTGTTCCAAGCGTAGGCTCACCAGTTCTGTAACCCTCAAACCAGTGGCGTAAAGCAATTCCAGCATGGCACAGTCACGTTGGCCTAGGGGTTCGTTAATGTCAGGGGCACCAAGCAAGTTTATCACGTCAACTTCTGTCAGTGTGTGAGGCAAAGGCTTGCCCAAATGTGGGGATTTGATGGTGGCACAAGGGTCGTGTTGAATTTTACCTTGTCTAAATAGCCACAAACAGAATTTGCGAAGACTGGAAACGAGCCTGGCAGTGCTTCGACTACTGGCGTTTTGGTGGTACTTAAAGGCTAAATACGCCTCTATGTCGGCGCTGCCCAATTCATCCAGATTCTTTTGAAACTTTGCCTTAAGCCAATCGGCAAATAGTATCAGATCACTGAAATAGGCTTTTTGTGTATTGTCGCTCAACCCGTCTTCTAACCAGAGACTATCTTGAAATGCCTTGATTAAAGCAAGGTTGGACTCAAACTCAGGCTTA
>CAIWDB010000439.1 GCA_903911305.1 uncultured Methylococcaceae bacterium
AATTATCTACAAGCGTGGCTTCGAACATAGGCTAAACCGCCAGATGGTAATCAGGCATGTGTTCTTCAAGCCAGCCTTGCCATTTTACCGGGTGAATCTGCAAATCCTTCGTTTCCAGCTTCAACTGCTCTGCGTCCTGTTCGTCCATTCCGTGCAAAATGCCAAGGGCGGTTTGGATGCCGCACCAACTGGCAAGCATGGCCAACTCTTCCTTCACTATCCGGTAGCGCAAATGCCGGGGATCGAAGCCAAGCATGCCATCCATGTCCAATTCCTTAAAATCCCGTGGCCTGAGCGTTTCGCTTTCTGTGCTTGGCTCGTTGAAGTGCCCGCTGGAAAGATTGATTTCCCATCCAGGAATGTCGTTCGATTCGGGCCTGTGTAGGATCAGGATGGTCCCGCCCGCAATCCATTCGTTTCTCATTATTGGATAGAAAGCAAAGGCTGCAATGCCATTTTCTAAGGCAATCAAATATTTAGCCATCTCGAAATCTATAAGCTTGTTGCTGCAGTAAGTAGAGTTCTGCACAATTTTTACCAATAAAAAGGGTTCCGGTTCAGCGCCTTAAGCACAAATTCCGCTATGAGATTGCGTTTGTTTTTTGACCAACCAGCACGGGAAAGTTGTTGGTCAATCAGTTTTGCCCGTGTTTCCAATTCATCGGGTTGTGATGCGTCAAGCTGGGACCGTCAAATCGACGGTTCCTTGATGTTTGGCACATGGGCAAGACGTTAATGTCCCCTTCCGCACAGTCAGGAAAATCGGCGGGGAATTCAATCGCCAAATGGTCGCCATGCAGGCATTGCACAACGCGGTAAGTGGTTTGCACGGTGTTTCCTCCTTAATGTCTGACCAGGCGCGAATAAGTCAATATTGAAATAAGCAAAAACGGGGGTTGCCCCCATTATTTTGTCTGCCCTCTGTTCACTGCTGGCAACGGTTGGTTCAGGAAGTCTTTGTCAAGACCACGAATATGGGCATTATAGGCCCATCGCGCAAATTGCTCTAACAAGCGGTTGTTTTCCGATTCAAGCCGCCTATTTTCCGTTTCCAGCCTGGCAATGCGGTCTAGCGCCATTTGCAACTGCGGCGACTCGACACGACGGATGCCTTCGCCTTCCTCCGGCAATTCGTTTTTCCGCAGTTCAAAGGCATGCCGTATGCGTTCGTGCTTGAATAAGGACTGTCTTGTGTAGCGGTTGAACATTCTCAATTCAATCGCATCAATCAGCAGTTCCCAAGTCAGCTTGCCGGTCCAGCCGTCGAGAATTTCGGCAATTTGCTTGATTTCGGCATCGCCAAGATTTTTCGATCTTTTTTTTGCCATGTTAGCCGCCCATTGCTGCCATTATATCTGCCAATAGCCCGTCTGGAATGCTTTCGGCCTCGGCGGGCGGCAACGGTGACCGGGACGATGCCTCAATGTTGGGTGTCCCAAGGGGTGGGGACATCTGGATGACGGAGCCTGTAGGGACGTTGGGGTCATCCATAATCGAACATAACTGAGTTAAACGTTCTACCGTCGATTTATGATGCGTCAGCCAGCGATCACCACCAGAGTAACCCTGGTCAACCGCAGTTTCGGCTTTTCGTAGCAATTCACGCGCATCTTCCAAGTGTTGCCGTAGGCGGCGCGTTTTCTCTTCATCACCCTTTACGCAGACCAAATCTTCGCAGTGGATGCAATCCCTGTGCAGTTGGCAAGGGGACATGGTGTAATCGTGTATACAGAAACCGAAGTCGGTGGTGTGCGCAGTGGGAACCACCAGCCGGGCGAACTCGTCTCTCGGAATCGGCGCTTTTTTCGGAATTTCAGCAAGCGGGCCGAACATCAGGCTTTCATCCCCGATGGCATCCCTGATCTTTTGGAGCATTTGATCCGGGGTAACATGGTCGTATGCTGCATTCTGGCGTATGTCTTTTCGCCCGGACCATTTGGCGATGTCAAGCTGGCTCATGCCCCCGGCTTGGGCAAGCGTATTGAGATAGTGGCGGAATTGATGGGTGGTGACCTTAATGTGGCTGCCGTCGGGTTCGTCAAAGCCAAGCCTAGTGAATACCGAAGGAAAGCCGTGCTGGACCCCATTACCCAACCTGGTGTTGATCTGATCGATCGTTACGGGTTCGATCATACCCGGATATGTGTCGAAACGATTACTAAGCTCATTAGCACGAACAACTAGCAATGCATCGCTATATTTGATGCCTGTTTCATGATTGAGGACAGGGAAACCCATAGGTAGTTTTGACAAAGCCGCTTTTTGGACATCGGAAAATCGTACAAAAGCTAAACGCCCATTAATCCTAATTTCCAACCTTGCCGATTTGCACCATGCCAATGGAACCGTTCTTCTGGTCATCCCCAGAAGTTTCCCGAGTTCTTTCATGGAAAGCCACTCCTGCCCGCGCAAATACTCGAATTCAGGTTCGATATAGATTTCGCAAGGATGATCCTCATACCATTTCGCCACTTGACGGGCATTTTCGGTAACTTTGCGTATTTTCCCGATAGCTTCTTGGACAACGCTCACCATTGAGGGGACAATCCATTTCACCATCGGGTCGGCTCCCTTGGCCGGCCACCAGCGCAGACCGTAAGCTTCGCTTCCCTCTGGCCCATGCTTTTGGCGTACCTCGCATTGTTCGGGGAGCAGCAACACTTCGCTAATACGGTCGGGGGCCGAACACAGGATTGCGGCGACTGAGCTGACAATCACGTTCGCAGGCTCCACCGCTAGACGAAAGACCTTGGGCAAGGCATCCAGCGCGGCCTCTGACGGCATTTTTTCGTTTCTGCGCTCGTCAAACTCTTTACCGACCCGAACCGAGTTACCGGGTCGCTTGATGGGGTTCCGCCACCTTGTACGAACGGTGGTTAATTGATTGTCCAACAGAAAATCGGCGATCATCTCCAACTGACCGCCAATCCGAGAGGCAGCAGCCTCGCTATAGTGGTCGAGAATCATCTGTGCTGCTCGATTAAGAGTCGACGCATCCGTTCTTGTCGGAACCGGCGGCAGTCCACCTTCCGATAGGGCAGACTCCAAAGCACGCACCGCTGCCAAACGGTGCCAAATCGACAGGGACGGACGCAAGCCGTGCATATAGCGCATGAAGGCTTTTGCGAAGGGGCGGAACTGATCCGCCATCCACTTTGGCGGCTTGTCGTTGACTGTTTGCAAAGTGGAGAAAACCAGCCTTTGCCTTTTGTTGCCCACCCCCTTTCTCTGTAGATTCTCGGTGATGTCCCAAACATTGGCATCAAAATCTAGGTTTACACCAAAAACCGTCAAGTCATTCCGGCAAGATTCCACGAAACCCGCCAGATTGCCGGCGGCATCGAGTTCAGCCCTGGGTTGGAAAAGAATTACATCAGACATAAGCTACCTCGCTCGATCTATTGAGGATTTCCTCGCATTGCCTAACCACTTCCGCCACAGCGAGGATCGTCCGGTCATTGATGGATGCAATGCGGATGTCGCTTGACGCAAGCAGCCTTTCGCGCTCAGCGATGAGGTGGTCAAGCACTGCTTCGTGCGGACCGTCCAGCCACGGTTGGAATGAATAACAGGTATAGCAGGCAATAGGCGCAAAAAGACCACAAAAGCCATGCTTACCGCAATTGCCCATGGGTTTCATGGATGCATCGAACTGTGGATTGCAAATTCTGCTCGATGAGTCGCCTGCGCGTTTCGCCCGGGATTCATTTTCAATGAGTACCCCGGCAAACGCTTGCGCCAATGGGGCCAGTTGAATCGCCACCGCCCGGTCAATTCGCTCGATTATCCCCGGCACCGCTTCGACATAAACCCCCACGCTCTGGGTGTCGGTGTGATCGAGGAGTTCAGCGATGATCAGTTCGCCATGCCCTTCCGCCGCCGCCCTAGTACCCACGGTGCGACGGAACCGGGTGGCGGTGATGTGCAAAGGTTCTCCAGTGCGTTCTGAAATGACATTAAGGTTATTTACAACTAACTCCATTGATTTGGTTAAGGAACTTGCAACACGATGGAATTTGAAGCCACTAGGTTCATTGCCTAGAGTCTGTTTCGCCGGAAATAGAGGGGTTTCAGACGGTTCAACAAGCCTATCCGCATACTCAGAACGGATATGATGGGCATGTTGAATGAGTAACTCCCCAATTTTCGGGATGAGCACCCGGTCTTTAAATTCGGAGCGCGACAACTGATGCCTTTGTTTTGCGCGTGGGATACGCAGCATGTAGACGGGCGTTCCATCTTTGGAACGGCTGACGGTGATATCGCACACTTTTAACGCAGCGTATTGGACAGAGCGTTGTCCCAGCAGCATGTAGAGGTACACGAGGAGGTAATATTCCCGGCTGATCTCCCCATCGGTCATGGCCTTATCCAGTGCTGCATGGATGGCTTGTACTTCAATGTCGGTGAACGGGCCGTTCTCCGGGTCCATCGTAAGGACTGCTTCCCCCTTGATATTGTTTTGGATGCGTAACTGATTGAGCAATGTGATGGCATCATCGGTCACGCCCGGATAACCCAACGAATGCCATTTTTTTAGTAATCCGGAGAGGCTGCCGAGGTACCAGCTATCTCGTTTGCCCAGAGTGGCCCGAAAGTTGATAAGTTCCCGACTGGTGATTTCTTTGAGCGGTTCGTCACAGTTGGCAGTTACCGTTTTCAGGAAATGCTCAAACCGGCCATAAAGATTCATTAAATAACCTTGCGACATATTCTCGGCGTACCAGAGCAAAGTTAACTTTGAGGCTAACATGAACGATTTGGTAACCGGTGGAAATTTGGTGAAGTTTAGGCTGACATTGCATGAACTGTCTCTATAAGACCAGCGATCAACGCGGGGGTCAAACTCGACCCCAGATCGGGTTCTTGCTGATTCGGGCAGTTCCGGAAGTGCTTCTGAACTAGGGTATGCAGGTATCAGATTATTCATTGTGTTGATCCTCGTTCATCATTTGCTGTTGCATCTCCAAGGAAACTTTCTGGGCCTTTTTTCTAATGTGGCGGCGAGTGTAGGTGGCGGCTGTGCCAGACGTTTCCGACCAGCCCATCAGATAGGAACGCAATTTTTTCTCGGACTCCTCCGGAGTTTGTCGCTTGTCCATTTCTTCAGAGAAGCGGTCGTTCCACGTGTGCCTCATGACATGCGGGCATAGCGAATCCGGCAAATTCGGGCATTTGACCCGTAGCACCTGGAATATTTTGTTCAAGGCGGGCAGTGACATCGGCTGCCCTGTCACATCGGCACAAAAAAGGAAATCATGTTTTTTAGCACCCTCCAACTGGGACCTTTGATTCATCACATAGGCATAAGTCATTGACTTCAATCCATCGCCCAACGGCATCTCACGCGCTTTGGTTTTCGACTGGGGTTGATTTGTCCTAGGGTCTTTTGCATCGTCCGCCCGCCGATGAACCGTGACCGTACCTTTGCGGAAATCGACATCAGTGACCCTCACCCCGAGCAATTCCCCCCGCCGCATGCCGAGGTAATACAGCCAATGGATTATTAGTTCATTGCGATGGCGCACATACCCATCCCTCCATGGGTTGTCGGGCGATTCAGGGGACACCACCCGCAGCAATTCGGCGGCGGTCTCCGGCGCAAGACCCTCTCGCTGGTTAATCCCGACACGACTCCCGCCTTTGGAAATGCGCGCAGTCATGCAAGACATCAAACGCTGTAGTGAAGCGTTCAAGCTGTTAACCAAACCCTTGTCCAGACCGTGCTTGGTGATGCGTTCCGACACCAGCCATTCGACATAGCCGCGTATGCATCGCAGTCGGTTACCCGCGAAGGTAGGCTCGACTTCTTCTTGGGCATCGCCCGACAAACGCATCCGCGCGGATTCAAGAGAAGTCACCGTGGGGGATTTAACCTTATCAACTGAATCAGGCAGCATGGCCACCAGCCGTTCCACGGGAAGCCGACACAATCGACTCAGGTCTTCCACTTCGTTAACGGACAGCAACTGCGTTGAGGCCAACCTGGCAGAAAGGTCGATTCCACGGATACCGAGAAACAAGTAAAAAACCTGGATGGCCCTCAACGCACTGCTGATGGTGTTGGTTGCCTGATTCCTTGCCCTTAACTCGGTCAGCGCGTATACCGTTGGCTCAAACAAGGGCAACCCCTCTGCACCCAGCAAAAGCGGGAACCGCTCCCCGGATGAAAACTTCAACAGCTTAACTCGGTAGCGAAAACTCATTGTTTACACTCTAAATATGGTATTGCCTACCAGAGAATTGTAACAAAGACAACTCAAGATGTAAACAACAAAAAACCCATTAAGTTCAATACCTAATGGGTACTTGTTAACAAAAACAATTGAGGTATATTGTAGTATGCCACGGCTTTCAAATATGCAAGCGCCATCCCGTCCAAGTGGATGCACCGGCACGGCTTGCCGTCATCTTTACTTGGAAAGGGTATTCCCTGATTCCGTTTCGGATTCCACCTTGCCGTTGTCACACTTCATCTGGAACGGATGCCATGGATTCCATGCTTGACGCTGCCATGCCGACAGCCTCCATGTTCGCGAGGCCGCTCTTTTTCTTCGGGACCCTGGCCTTCGGCGAACCCGAGTAGCAGCCGATGATGCCTGGCCTGGAATGGCCCAACTCAAGCGACAGCCGGTGCTTTCGGGCGTTGATGCCGTCGGCGTCCATGTCGGGCTTTCCACCGCCCTTCACCGGCGGTTCGACGCCAAGCATGTCCTCGTAGCGTTCGTGGGCATATTCATGGCGCAGCCCGTGCGAGGTGATCCCCAGTCCCTTGCGGGTAATCTGTTCCCGGTGCATGACCCAGTTGTAATGGCTTTCCCATTTCTTGAGGTTGTATTCGGCTGGCATCATCGAGCCGTTCCCGGCAAGGGCAGTGGCGCGGTTCAATACGTCGCGCTGGTATTCGGTCTTGACCTGGTTGACCCTGCCCCGGCCCCCTTTGGTCCCGCGAAAGAGATTGAGCATTCCGTCCCCGATATCGCTTTTCGGGCGGAACATCCACGATTCCCTGCGCCTGAGCCCGAAAGCACGTTGCAACTCAAGCTGCATCGCCACGTGAGGCTCGGATTCGGCGATCCCCTTGATGATGGCGTCGAAGTCGATTTCCTTGCCGGACCACGACTTGTCCTCCGTGGCGACATGGGACCGGGTGACATGCCGCACTTGATCCTCGTTCACCAGTTCCTTGGATTCCGGGATCATGTCGCCCTTTCCGATCCAGCCGCAGAATACCCTGAGTATCGATATCTTGTTCTGGATTGTCGAGGCCGACTGCCCCTCCTTGATCCAGTATTGGGCCAGCGCCTTGACGTGCCTGGTCCTGAAGTTCCTCACGGATTCTATCTTGTATCCCAATGCCCTCAGGTCGGCGAATGCTGAGAATAGGTTCTCGCGCCGCTTTTTCTGCGTCGCGGACGAACTCACGGCATTCGGGCGGCGGCTGGATGCGCCGTTGTTTTCCGTGACGATGACATTCAGCTCCTTTTTCCAATTGGTGTTTTTTCTCTGTTTCATCTCATGTCCCCTCGGTTGTTTTGCGGGTGTTGCGTTGACGTTTCTTAATCTTTTTAAGGGGTGTTTTCATCGGCCTGTTTTCTGTGTCGAATACCGAATCAATGGATTATGTCCCCGGCTTTAAATGGCCGTCCGCGTACCCGCCAGAACCTAGCCAATAAGGGCATGGCGTGGCGTTTAAAATCCCGTGTCCGGTTAGGATTGATGAATTCTGGCGTTTCCTTCACCGACTATCAATCACGGGTGTCGCACCATGGCGACGTGCCAATTTAACACCAAAAAAAACAGGCATACCATGCGCCCCGTGCCAACTTTTCTAGGAATAATAGGCGTTATCTGAAACCTGACCGAAGGCATCGACACTACTGCATCCTAAAATGGTTTCAGACAAAGCCTGGCGGGTATTAGCCAAGCCACTCGCCAACCCATTGCAAACGCCAAAACAAAGCGTAAAAAGCGATAATCAAACCAGCCATGCAGGGCGGCTTCATTACGCCGTTTCGGGGAAATCCCTTGTTTTTAATTTCTTCGGCATTACTCGTTCCAACATCCGTATTGCGGCTACCTTGGCGCTCTTTAATGTTATTGCTCATATTGGTAGTACCGATCATATTCAGGTGTCTATGACTTTAACAAACCAATAGCATCAATGGTGATGCGGCATGCCGGCATCCGCCAAAATTGGCAAAGGCATGCCTGTCCGTGCCTTTTTTAATGTGTGAAAAAAGCTAAACCACAGTGGCATTTATATCCGGGAGAGTTTTCGCGGGAGCCTAATCGCGCGAACCCGGCAACCCCATGCCGATAATGAATGCTTTGCGGCATGCCAGCGTTGCATCCCGTAGTAAGACGGGCATCGACGCTATTTTTGGGGTTTGTTTTGTTTCTTTTGCGCACATGAATGGTGCGCGAACGCGGGTCCGGCTTAGACGTTAAAAGATCGTCCGGATGGTTTGTTTCCAAACCTTGGTGATGCACGAATGCCTCAAGCGATGACCCAAAGGCCATGCCGTGTACTTCATCGTGCCAATTTAGTGATGCACAAATACCTCAAGCCATGGCCTAAGCCAAGCCCTACTTCATCGTGCTATTTAGTGATGCAAGACGGTTTTGTCTTGCGATTGGGTGTCGCCTTAAAAAAGCGGCGGCAATGCCGTGTTGGCATGGCGGTTCACTAGCCATCCTGAGATTAAACAAGACAAGGCTAGGGTATGCGTTTGGCACGACTTTACGTGCTTGTTTGAGTGTTCTTTCTTGCAACTACGCGAGAAAGTTGGAATTGCCCGGTTATTCCTCTATGTAGGCAAAGCAATTGGGCTGCTCTTATGAAACGCCCAGCCAGCGTTTTGTGTTGCATTTCTTTGCCGAACCTCCGGCTCGCCAAATAATCAGTATCCAGATTATTTGTCTGACACACGAATGTCAAGAACAATGTTTCGATCTCCCCATGTTTATTTCTTGTTTTTTCGTTGATCCCATTGTTTGACGGGCGATTAGCGATCCCTCTCTCTATGGTGGCCCGTTGGCGTTGCCACCCCAAAACCGGCCTGTTCGCACTATTTGCATTTGTATTTAAACATGTAATACCGCTTAAATTAGCCGTTCTTGAGTATTTGCATTTTGGAAAAAGATGGGAAAATTATATACGCACGGTTGGCCATGACGGCTAAATTTCCCGTTTGGCTCTTTCGCACATGTTGCACCACTTAGAAGGCTCGATGTGTTCTTGCCCTGTTGGCTGGTTGACACATCCAGTGTCATTGGGACTCATAAGGATGCTTTGGGACTCATTTGTACGCTTTGAGAACGAAACCGTCCGCGCATTGATACGCCTTGGCGCGTTTTGCCCTGTTTTGCTATGCATCGACACACTCCGAGTTTCTTTGTGTATCTCAGCAGTATCATGAAAAGGTATTTGATGGTTGTAGGATTTCTTTTGTTCTATGTATTTTTTAACAGTGAGCCTGGTTTATGAAAATGAAAGTTGTAATGGCTGTTGATATTGGATATGGCAACACCAAGTATGTCATTACTGGCGATTCCGGCAAGATAACGTGCAGCCATTTCCCGTCTGTGGCGGTGCTCGACAATACGGTTAAAGATAATTCAGACAGTTTCTCAACGCAGCAGGATGTCACCCGCGTCGCGGTGAACGGGGCGCATTACAAAGTGGGCCCTGATGCCATGCTGTCAGTGTCGCCCCATGACACGGGGCGGGTTTTGACCAAGGAATACTCGGCGACCGACCGGTATAGGGCGCTATACCTCGGGGCTTTGGCGCGAATGGGTGAGAAAAGCATTGACCTTTTGGTGACCGGGTTGCCGGTCCAGCATTACCGGAACAAAGCCATGAGGGAAGGCTTGGGCAGCAGGCTGTGCGGTGAACACGGCTACCCGGATGGCAACACGATAACCGTTAAAAATGCCAAGGTGATATCCCAGCCTTTGGGCGGGTTCGCACATTACGCGCTGTCGTCAAATGCCTACGCCGAAATGAAGAATACGTTAAGCATCGTGGTCGATGTCGGTTTCTTCACGGTGGATTGGATTTGCGTCAAAGGGTTGCAGATAATCGAGGAACGCAGCGGCAGTGCCTCAATGGGCGTGTCGCAATTGCTCAATGCACTGGCGCAGGAGATCGCAGTGGATTGCGGGGAACCGTTTTCCGACATAAACCGGCTCGACGAGTCCATGCGCAATGGATACAAGCTTAACCGTTATGGCGTGGAATACAGTTACTCGCACCTGTTGCCCAAGGCCATCCCAAAGCTGGACCATGCATGCGAGGCACTCGCCGCGAGCGTTGGCACGATGGACGATATCGGCTCGATAATCCTGGTTGGGGGCGGTGCCAGATTGTATGTCAACAGCATCCGGCGCGTCTGCAAGAAGAACACGATAGTCCAGGTTGAAGACGCGCTATACGCGAATGTCAAGGGGTTTCACGCAATCGGATTGAAGTATTAAGGCGAACCGCGTTACAGGCTGGCTTTTTGTTTTAATAATCATTTTTATGATATGCGAAGGAAAGCCGCCATCACCTTTAGATACGCCAAAGCATAGGGTTAATTATGAGGATTAATGGCCTTCGTTGGCAAGTTAAAGCCCAATAACACATGTGACAGGTATTAATATGATTGACAAAACATACAAAATAAGGTTGACGGTAAGCAGAAATGCCGATCCTGAGCTTGTTCGGGATATTGATAAGCTGGATTCGCGAAGACGAAGTTACCGGCTGATAGAGCTTGCTAAACTTGGGCTTCTTGTCGAGGGCAGGCTACATGGGACATTGGATGAATTAATGAATACGCTTGAGTCAAGACCAGAATCTGTAAGACCCTGTCCGCAGCACGAAAAACCCACGGATCACGCAAACAGTAAGACGAATAATCGCGACCCGTTTGCAGATGATTTGAGGGCGTTCGTGGATAATTAATGGAT
The DNA here is from genome assembly GCA_903911305.1 of uncultured Methylococcaceae bacterium. Classification (GTDB taxonomy): domain Bacteria; phylum Pseudomonadota; class Gammaproteobacteria; order Methylococcales; family Methylococcaceae; genus Methylumidiphilus. Next base: position 10,960 of record CAIWDB010000439.1, read on the forward strand.
TGTAATATGGATGGCAAGGTTTCCGTGAATCCATGCCCCCTGCCTGATGCATCCCCGTCCAAGGTTGCCGTGAACCGGCGTTCCGGGTTCCGGTGATTGAACAGCACACAGCGCCGTGGCGTGATCACCGGCGGCTCGATTGCGATCCGGTCGAACATGACCAACCCCAACCTGATGTCGTTCGCGCCGCCCAGCCTTAAGGCCGGGTGCAACGGGATCGATTTTTTTGGCGGCAGCTTCAGTTACATCAACGGTGCGCAATTCAACCAGATGCTGCGCAACATCGCCCAGGCGGCGGCCGGTTACGCCTTCCAACTTGCCATC
>CAIWDB010000440.1 GCA_903911305.1 uncultured Methylococcaceae bacterium
CAAGGCTGTTGGCACCGGCAATGTGGACATTGGACTGACCCACTTCGGCCCGCAATCCGGCATCGAAGCCATTGATGCCACTGAGGCGGGCGGGCTTGTCCGGCTGCTCGGCAGCGAGGCGGCCAACACCCTGGACTTCCGGGGCGTCGAATTGTTCGGCAACGTCTCAGTCGATGGTGGCTATGGAAACGACATACTCTACGGCAACGCAGTTAGTAACCTGATATCAGGAGGCGGTGGCAACGATTACCTTTATGGTGAAGAGGGCACCGATAAACTGAATGGCGGCGACGGAAATGATGTCCTACTCGGTGGCGTTGGCGTTGATACTATTAATGGTGGTTCGGGTATCGACAAAATTAGCTATGCTTCCACGACCTTAGGTAGTGGGGATTTAGAAACTGGTGGCAGTGACATAGTATTGGAAGGCATTGGCGATTACATTGATTTTAATGCCTTGATTGAAAGCAGCCTAAATCTCAATGCCACTAAATTATCTGACTTGACGGCAAAATCCACATTGGTAGGTTCAGTCATCAATGCCGAAAATAGTGTTGCATTCAGCGATGGCATACTCCATATTGACTTGAACGGCGATGGTGCATTCGATGCCGGCCATGACTTCGAAATCAGTCTTGTCGGTGTACACGCAGTTGCTTATAATGCTGCTAGTGATTACTTTATGCTGAGTTAATAATTCTATCACTCTTCGGGGCGGTTTACGCAACCCGCCCCGTTTTTTTATTCTATGCCTACTAAATCGAGTAGCTAAAGTTTTGTAGGGTCAATCACCCTTCGCCAGCCAAGCGTTAATTGTTTCCAAACTCTCCCGCGACAAACTCCCGGCCCACAGGCGCAAGGCGGTTAACGAACGGATGTACACATACCGTGCGCGGGCATGTTCAAATCGCGCTTTTAACAAGTTTTTCTTCGACTCCAGCACCGCCACAATAGAGGCAACCCCCAGTTCATAACTGCGCTGCTGCGCATCCCTCGCCTTTTCCCGCGCTTCCACTTCCCGGCGGGTGGATTCGATCCGCGCCCTGCCCGCTTTGGCATCCAACCAAGTCGTGCGGGTTTGCCGATCAACTTCCCTAGACTTCTCCGCCTTCTTTTCCCTTGCAATCTGGAAGCGGGCAATCGCATCCCGAACGGTAGCCTCAATGCCTCCACCGGAGTAGATTGGGAGGTTGAGTTGCAAACCGACATTTCCTACGTTGTAGCGCGGCAGTTGGCGGTTGTCGAAGCCACCGTTGTCGGCATAGGTTTCCGACAGAATCAATGCCAGTTGTGGCAAATGTTCGGCCCTTGCGCTGGCAATGATCTTGTCGGCGGCATCAATGGCATATTGCAGCGCGATTAGGGTCGGGTTTTTCTGGGTGGATTCCACCACCCAGTCGTCCGCCTTACCCGGTACCTCGGGCAGGACATCTTGGGCAAGCGGGGCAATGCGGTTGACCGGGACACCCGCCAGTTCCCTCAGCTTTTCCAGCCCGACCAGCTTGGCGTTGTCGATTTCGATTTCATGGGTGAGCAGGGTTTGATAATAAGCCTCCACTTCCAACAAGTCCGTCACCGGGACTAGTTGCAATTCTTGCATGCGCCGGATGCGTTTGATGTCACCCTCGGTCAATGCCTTTTCGCCTTCAATGGTGGCCATCTCGTCTATCGCTTCCAGCACTAGGAAATACCGCTCGACCAAATCGGCGGCCACCGCATTGTGGGTTGCCTGCAATTCCAGTTCGGCCTGTTGTATTGCCGACCCAGACCCTTGCAAGCGCAAGTAGCTAGGTAGGTCAAACAACGTCTGGCGGGCTTGGATGAACCCGCGAGAGCCTTGGTAGCTGGTTTGGTCAATAGTCTGCCTGGATACGCTAGTGGCTGGGACAACCTGCGACATGTCGCTCCACATCAGATTGCCGATGGCCGACACTTGCGGTAATAGCTTGCTCATGGCTTGGTCTTTTTGCGCCTTGGCTTGCTCGACCATGTATTCCTTGCCCAACAAGCTTGGGTTGGTGGCAAGGGCTTGATCGTAGAGTTCGAGTAGGTCGGTTGCGGCGGCTGTTAATGAGCAGCCTAGAAGCAGTAAAGCGAGTAAGATTCTGAACGACTTGTTCATTGCTACTCAATCTTCAATAAAAGACCGGGCAAAAGTGTCGGTCAACGGGCGCGACAGATATTGCAACAATGTTCGCGCCCCGGTGTTGATCAACACCTCGGCGGGCATGCCCGGAACCAGTTCAAGGTGTTGCTCCGCCAAGTGGCGCAAACCTTCCGGGGTCACTTCAACCCTAGCCAGATAGTAGGATGGCTTTTCGGGTCTGGACTCGTCCACCAGTTTGTCGGCTGACAGGCCCACAAGCTTGCCCTCCATTTTGGGAGTCTCCCGCGTCTTGAAGGCGCTAAAGCGGACTTCGGCGGTCTGGCCGACCTTGACCCGGTCGATGTCCATGGGCGACACTTGGGCCTCGACGATCAATTTTCCATTTTGCGGGACAATGTCAAGCATGCGGCCACCGGGCGCGATGACCGCTCCCAAGGTATGCACCGTCAATCCGAGCACCATCCCGGCATCCGGGGCGGTAATGACTGTGCGTTTGACGGTGGACTCCAGGGATTGGATTTTTTCCCGCACTTCGGACAAACTGGCTTCCACCTCGCCCATTTCCTTGGCGACTTCGCGTTGCAATTCCTTTTTCAGTTGCAGTATTTTGAGTTCGGTTTCGCTGATTTCGAGTTCCGTCGCCGCGATAGTGGATTGCAATTCGCCCAAGTGACCTTCGCTCTGGGCCAAGTTCCGTTCCAAATCGCGGACTTTCTGCTTTTCGGTGAAGCCTTCGTCAAGCAGGTTTTGAAAATCTGCCAACTCGCCTCGAAAGGAATTCACCAGCTTTTCCCTGCTTTGCTTTTGTGCCCTAAGCCCGATGGCTTTGGCCTGCAATTGCTCGATTTGGCGTTGATAAAGCGACATCTCGCCCTCTTGCGCCTGTCTGCGCACACGGAAAGTCTGGTTTTGCAAATGCATGGCTTCGCGCACCCTGGCATCGGCTTGTTGCGCCAGAATGTCAGGTGGATAGTGAACCTTGTCCAAACCATCCCGTTGCGCGAGCAAACGGGCTTCCCGCGAGGACAGGATGATGTACTGGCCGCGCAACACTTCCAGTTGGGCGCGTGGCTGGGTGTCGTCAAGGGTGATCAGCACTTGATCCTTGGCGACCAAATCGCCATCGTGAACTTGGATAGCTTTGACAATGCCGCCTTCCAAGTGCTGGACGGTTTTGCGATAGCCTTCAACCATGATGGTGCCGGGGGCCAGTGCCGCGCTATCCAAGGGAGCCAATGCGGCCCACCCGCCAAACACGCCGAAGGCAACCGCGACGAATAGCAAGCCTAAGCGTCGGATGGGGCGGTCGTCGCCATGGGCTAGTGGTTGATTAGCTTGGGTTTGCATTTTACTCAATAAGCCCATCAATTCCGAGTGGACGTGTTGACCGTCAAACCTAGCGAGGAGCTGATTGGTTTGGCGGGTGTTGGCGGTTTTGGTGGCGGTGGCGACAGTTTGGCAAGCGCTTCATCCCTAGCCCCATAAAATGCCAATTGACCGTTGACCAGC
>CAIWDB010000441.1 GCA_903911305.1 uncultured Methylococcaceae bacterium
GAAGTGGATCGCCCAGCGCTTACAAATGGGCACTTGGACCTACGTTTCCAACCTGCTCAATGAGCCGCCAGAAACGCAGCCCCAAGCGCAGGAGGTGTTGCCGTTGTGTCAATAGTGAGGACTGACACTTGCACTTGCACTTGCACTTGCACTTGCATGAAGTGCCCTCTTTATGTAAGTTAGTTTTATCAGTGGGCGTCAGTCTGCGCAATTCCTCCCAGCCTGACCACCCATGTTAACTTTACGCATAATGGGTGACCTCTTTAGGTGTGGTCGTTACTTGGAAGCAGTATTTAGAGTCACCTCCCCATTCGATTTCGGGCAAGGTCGCAAACATGCTCATTTCCACAGACTGCGAAGTTTTGGCAATTCGACTTAGACCGTAATCGTCCTGTGGCGACTTGCGATCGGCAGTGGGCTTTCCCTCGGTGTGATTTTCGGCGCAATCCGGCGGGTTAAAGTCTGAAATGAACACCTCCGTTCTCATGTCTTTAAAAAAATGCTTTTGATACCCCCGGCACAAGCCAACGTTTTCCGCAGCTTTACCTTGTTGCCTGATACTGAGGACGTGGGACACCCGAAGATGACAGGGAAGTATGGCCCTAGCCAGAAACGCCGCATTCTCCACAAAAAAGAACAGCATGGGCCGATGGAATTCGCCCAACTGCTTGCAAATAACCTGCAATTCGAAATAGAAAAAACGGCCCGGCAGGATTGGGGGAGATCTTTGAAAATGCGGGGTTACTCTTTGCGCCTTGGTAAACGGAAAATAGATATCACTCGAGATCTCCTCATGATGCACAATACGGATGTTTGTTCTGTCATCGCGGTAAAGAGTAAATGGCCGCGCAGGGACATGGTGTTCTGTCAACGGTTGAAAGGGGCGGAGGATCCTAGGCCATTTGTCGCAATCAATTGGTTCACTACAATCCGTATGAATGTAAATATCCGGAGGTGCAGCCGGCACCTCCTGAGCGTTCCGGATCGGTTCTTTGCGCCACGATGTTTTCCAAATAACTTCATGCAAGAACAGCAGGTCCCGAAAGTCTAGGCCGGCCGAAGGATACCACAAGAAACGCGGATCGCGCCCGGCTTCAAACCGTTCCAGAAGTTGTCGAAACTTAGGTGTGCCTTGCCCATTGGTCAACATCAAGGATTTGAGGAACGCCAAGTTGGGTCGTTCCGGCACACTTGTTCCCAGCATTATCGCAGGCTGCTGTTCTGGATCCTTGATATCCCGCGCGATGGCGGTTGACAAATCCCGCAAAACCCGAGCATACCCCATCACCGCCTCCTTTTTGACTTTGATGCCCTGGTCATTGTGCATCCAATCGTCGTCGAATTCACCACCAAACCCCATTTGGACGGGTAAGCCCAATAAAAAAACGGCTGTACCGCACAATTCGTGGGTGAATTGGTGATGCAAGCGGCCTGACGGCCGATAGTGAAGAGGATGAGTTTTTCGCTTTAGCCGTGGTTGCGAAGGCATGGCGGGAAAGCAACCCCGGGGCGGAGTGAATCCGA
>CAIWDB010000442.1 GCA_903911305.1 uncultured Methylococcaceae bacterium
GCCCCAGTTGGAGGCCGCATTTAGGAAAGGCAAGAAGCGCCAAGTTGGAAAAAGCTGGCGGATGGACGAGACTTACATCAAGGTCAAAGGCCAGTGGAAATACCGATACCGTGCCGTCGACAAGGACGGCCAGACCATCGGCTTCCTGCTCACCGCCCGTCGGGACGAGAAGGCCGCACTGCGATTCTTCAAGAAGGCCGTCCGCCAACACGGCCTGCCGGACAAGGTCACCATTGACAAGGGCGGTGCCAACACGGCGGCCATCGAGGCGCTCAAGGAGGAAACCGGACAAGAGATCGAGATACGCCAGATCAAGTACCTGAACAATCTGGTCGAGCAGGATCACCGGGCCGTCAAACGGATTGTCCGCCCGATGATGGGGTTCCAAACCTTCCGCTCCGCCCGGGTCACCCTGCAAGGCATCGAACTCATGCACATGATCAAGAAAGGCCAGATGGTGGCTGGCGAAAGCCAAGGTTTGTCTGCCGCAGGACAATTCGATTCATTGGCCGCCTAAAAGCCTGTAAGGGCGGCCAAACTGCGGTCGAAGGAATTAACGCAACACAACTTTGTTACTGCTAGGGGTTTGCGAGATGACCGGCTCACTGGTTTGGCTACCGGGGCAGATGCCTATCTGGTCAAACCCGTCGATATGGATGAACTGGTTTTAGTTTTGCAACGCTTGGCATTGCGTTATGCGGATTTTGCGGTCGATCATGCCAATGAGCCTCGTATCGGTGATGTTGACGGTTGGCACTTCACGCCTGACTGTTTTTATCTAAAGGCTCCGAATGGGATTCAGGTTAAGTTGACGCTCACCGAATCCCAATTGCTTAGGGCATTGTTAAACAAATTGGCGAAAATCTGCCCTTATGTTGAACTTGGAATGGCGATCCATTCACATCCTGATGACTTCGACAAACACCGTGTCGAGGTTATTATCAGCCGCCTGCGAAGCAAGGTGGAGCGCGAAACCGGAATGCCATTGCCATTGCGGTCCTATCGAGGGGTAGGTTATAGCCTGAGTTGCAAAACTGATGGGGATGATTAAACTTGAATGATTAATTGATTGGAGTGTCATAGGTTAGTGTATGCAAAACTTCTGATGAACTCACTGTTGTTACGCGGTGGCCTAGGATTGGGGCGTCAAAGCAAGCCCTTCGACTTCGCTCAGGACAGGCTTTGACGCTCCCGTTTCGTTAGAAAATAAGCAACTGTTGCGTCCTTGCGTAACATCAGTCACTAAATTGGCTAACTGTTTGTAACATGTCCTAGCATTACAAAAAATAAAATATAACCAACAAGGGGGTAAGTGTGTTCCAATTTTCTTTCATCCCGGACCTTTCCGGCATTAGCGGTATGCTCCCGTCCATTCACGGCGACGCCGATGCCGCAGGAGCGGGTTTGGTGGGGTTTCTCGACAATGTGTTGAATTCGATTACTGGTCTTCTTGCAGCAGATGCAGGTTTCCAATGGTTTCCGGGTATCGCCATTTTGGGTTTGAATATGCACCCTTCACTGGTGCATTTCCCTATTGCCTTCTTGTCGGTTTTTTTCCTATTGGAGATAGTTGGCACTTGGTGGGTGAACGAAAAGATGCGACAGGTTGCCAGCGCGATGCTTTACTGTGGTGCGTTTGGTGCATTGTTGGCTGTGACTGCGGGGCTTTACGCCGCCAATACCGTTCCCCACGGTCAAGATGTCCACGAAATTATGGAATGGCATGAACGGTTTGGATTGACGGTGGCTGGGTTGGCAGTCGTGCTTGGCATTTGGCGGTTTTTAACAAAACATAGCCTTTCCGGTATGGAAAAGGCGCTGTTTTTATTGCTTTCCACCATTATGACTGTCTGCTTGATATTTGGCGCTGATCTGGGAGGGCTAATGGTTTATGGACATGGGGTGGCAGTGCAAACCCTACAGCAGACCGATGCGAATCAACACCATATGCACGGTTCAGGCGATGTAAAATAACTGAGGTGACCGTTGGGTTGGACCGTCAAAGCTTGTGACGATATGAATCAAGGATCTATGCTGAATTTGCTAAATCATGAATACATTAGGCATCGAAAAGTCCCTCCGTATACCCTATGGCAATCTTATATCAAGTCGAGCCTTGGGTCTTGGGGCTTATCTTAAGCGATACTTATCAGCAGGGATCGAGTGGAGTTCTAATAGGGAGTTGAGCCTTAGCAAACTCTGGGGGATGCCTCAAATACTCGCTTTGCTGATGTGTGCCTCGTGTACGACTATCCACACCAAAACGCCTGAAGGCGAATCGGTCACGATGGACGAAGAACAATTTGCCGCTTATGTGGAGCAGGTTTTTCGTCACCACAACACCGTAGTTGATGAGTCTCTCTTTGTCATGCCCGATGGATCAGTAGCCACTAACGATCCGGTTTCACTGGCGGAAATGAAAATGCACCATGCCTGTCAGCCGCTTAACGAGGTTGTTTCTGCATCGGCAACTGGACAGTTAGCCGATGGTTGGTTCAAGATGAAGCTTGCCGATTCCGTTCCAGAATGCGAAGCAGCCACACGTATTCTCGAAAAGCTGATTTTGGAAGACAAAAAATAGTGTTCGCCCTATATTTCAGAGTTTGTAAAATACCAATCAAGTTGACAAGGACTTTAATTCAAATAAAAGATCCAAGGCTTGCCGTGGACTGACATCCTCGGGTTTGATCTTCTCCAGCTTGATTAAGGCGGGGTGAGGTTCTGATAGCGCAAATAGGTCGAGTTGCCGTGTTCCCGTATCTTCCCTTTGCTGTTTATAGGCTTTGTTTTCCAAAGTACTCAGTTTTTCCCGTGCTTTGCCAATGACTGATTTGGGAACGCCAGCCAACGCGGCAACCTGTAGCCCGTAACTCTGGTTGGCGGGTCCTTGTTTAACGGCATGTAGAAAGATAATGTGGTCGCCGTGTTCCACCGCGTCAAGGTGTATGTTGCGAATAGTGTCGTATTCATCGGCCAAACTGGTAAGTTCGAAATAGTGTGTGGCGAATAGCGTGAAGGCTTTTATTTTTAGGGCTAAATGTTCGGCGCAAGCCCAAGCCAACGAAAGCCCGTCAAAGGTGCTAGTGCCTCGTCCCACTTCATCCATCAGCACTAAGCTGTTGGGTGTCGCATTGTGGAGAATGTTAGCCGTCTCCGTCATTTCAACCATGAATGTGGATCGCCCTCCGGCCAAGTCGTCGGATGCCCCAATGCGGGTGAATATCCTGTCGATGGGTCCAATTTCAGCACTTACTGCAGGGACGAACGATCCGATATGTGCGAGCAATACAATCAGTGCATTTTGCCTCATATAAGTTGATTTGCCACCCATATTGGGTCCGGTTATGATTAACATACGGCAATCCGGGCCTGTTTCAAGGTCATTCGGCACAAATGGATTTTCGCAAGTTTGCTCAACGACTAAGTGTCTGCCACCGGCAATTCGTATTCCGGGTACATCATTAAACTGAGGTGCGTTGAGCTTCAGGCTATCGGCCCGTTCCGCAAAATTGGCGAGGACATCCAATTCTGCCATACCCTGAGCGCAATGTTGCAAATTTAGGATTTCAAGTGCCAAGCTTTCCAGCAGCTCGTCATATGTGGCTTTTTCCATGGCAAGGGCTTTTTCGCGAGCGCTTAACACCTTATCTTCAAATGCCTTTAATTCAGACGTGATATATCGTTCTGCGTTAGCCAGGGTTTGTTTACGGGTATAGTTATCGGGGATTTTGACCGCGTGCGCCTTGGAAATTTCAATGTAAAAGCCTTGTACCCGGTTGTAGCCAACCTTAAGGGCGTTTATACCGGTGCGCTCCCGTTCACGCTGCTCCATATCCAGCAAAAACTGGTCGGCATTTTGGCTTAAATTTCTCAATTCATCCAATTCAGCATTGAAACCTTCGCGTATGACGCCCCCGTCACGGATAAGCATGGGTGGATTATCGACCAAGGCCCGTTTAAGCAGGTTTACCAAGTCGGGATGCTCACCTATTCTTATGCGCAATTCAGAGAGCAACTGGGGTTCCAAGCCCTTTAACTGTTCGCGCAATTCTGGACAGACGGAAAGTGATAGGGCTAATGTCGACAAATCACGTGGTCTGGCCGATTTCAAAGCAATGCGGGCGGTAATCCGTTCAATATCGCCAATTCCCTTGAGCGTGTCATGGATGATGTCGTAAAGCTTGCTTTGCAATAATGTGCCGATGGTTTGATGTCGAGCGATTAAGATTTGCCGGTCACGCAGTGGATTATGCAGCCAACGTCTCAACAGGCGGCTACCCATTGCTGTGGAAGTCCGGTCAATAACCCCGAAAAGTGTGAATTCCATATGGCCTGTCGGGTGGAAATCCAGTTCAAGATTGCGCCGACTTGCGGCATCAAGGAGAATAGTTTCATCTCCCTTGTCGATATGCAGTCCCTGAATGTGGGGTAGGGCACGTTTTTGAGTGTCTTTCACGTATTGCAATAGGCAACCCGCGCAGGCGATTGCCGCTTCGGCATCGTCGCAACCGAATCCTTTGAGATCTCGAATTTCGAAATGTTGAAGCAATAGTTGACGGGCGCTGACCGGGTCAAAGTGCCAGTAAGGTTGGCGGGTCAAGCCCTTCCTATTGGCGATGGGGGAAGGAATAGGCCAGTCTTCGGGTATCAGAATCTCGGCAGGATTGATTCGTTCAAGTTCGCCCATCAATCTATCGGTATCATTCACCTCAATCAGTACAAAACGACCAGTGGACAAGTCAAGGTAGGCAAAGCCAAATTTTGAACCCAAAGGGGCCAAGGCGACGAGGAGATTCTCACGCCTTTCCTCTAAAAAAGCTTCATCGGTGACCGTTCCCGGGGTTACGACACGAACGACTTTACGATCAACAGGACCTTTTGAGGTAGCAGGGTCGCCAATCTGTTCGCAAATGGCAACAGATTCCCCAAGCCTAATCAGTTTGGATAAATAAGCCTCGACTGCATGATAGGGTATGCCTGCCATAGGTATGCGTTGTCCGGCCGATTCGCCCCGGTGGGTGAGCGTAATGTTTAACAGTTGGGAGGCTTTGCGTGCATCATCGTAGAATAATTCATAAAAGTCACCCATTCGGTAAAACAACAGCCGGTTAGGATGGTCGGCTTTCATGCTCAAATATTGCCGCATCATGGGGGTGTGCTTTTCCAAGCTTGGCATATGGATAGTCAGTGTTTGAACGGTGGTCAAAGTAATGATAGGCTCTTAGATGTGAAAGTGTGAGGTGAATTATCCAATGCAAGCCACCAAAAAGAGAAGTTGAAATTTAACCGTACACAGAATTGAAGAAAACCTCAGTCACACTGTTGACGACTTCAACAGAATTATGCATAATGCACATTCTTTTTAGTGCGCCCGTAGCTCAGTTGGATAGAGTACCTGGCTACGAACTAGGTGGTCGGGAGTTCGAATCTCTCCGGGCGCGCCATTAATTAGGTAAGCAATCAGTCAAAGCATGTACCATCTTGCCGAGGCTAGTTAAATCAAGATTCTTCCCCTGTAGCTCAGTCGGTAGAGCAAGTGACTGTTAATCACTGGGTCGGCGGTTCGAACCCGTCCGGGGGAGCCAAAGATTGAGAGGCTTACAAATATGATTGTAAGCCTTTTTTGTTTGTATAGAGTAAAAAATAGGATTATTAACCAATCCCGTAAACGTTTATGATAGATGATTGGTTGGAATTAAAGCGATAATTAGTTGACGACAGTACGCAGTTAATGTAAAATGAACGGCTACATTGTAAGCTCTGAATGAGTTTGTTCGCCAAACAAACTTTAAAATAGAGCGACCATATCTAAAGCCAAGATAAATATTCGGAGTTTTGTGATGCCCACAATCAATCAGTTGGTTAGGAAGCCTAGAGAAAGGCAGGTGGAGAAGAGCAACGTGCCGGCCCTAAATAGTTGCCCGCAAAAGCGTGGTGTATGTACTCGAGTGTACACAACAACGCCAAAAAAGCCTAACTCAGCATTGAGGAAAGTTGCGCGTGTGCGCCTTACTAATGGTGCTGAAGTATCAAGCTACATAGGTGGGGAAGGTCATAATCTGCAGGAGCATTCGGTTGTTTTGATTCGTGGGGGGCGTGTCAAGGATTTGCCTGGTGTCCGTTATCATGTTGTTCGTGGTAGTTTAGATACCTCGGGCGTACAAAAGCGTAGGCAAGGTCGTTCTAAATACGGTGCGAAACGTCCTAAAAGTTAATTAAATATTCTTAAGTTGACCCTATATGTCTAGAAGAAGAAATTCTGAGAAACGTGAAATAAATCCAGATCCGCGTTTTGGAAGCCTGGTACTCGCGAGATTTGTAAATATGCTTATGCAGGATGGTAAAAAATCTGTTGCAGAGCGTATCGTGTATGATGCCTTAGACCAGATCGAAGGGAAAACGAGCCTAAACTCATTGGAAGTACTGAATAAAGCATTGGAAAATGTACAGCCTGTTGTTGAGGTTAAGTCACGTAGGGTGGGTGGTGCCACTTATCAGGTTCCAGTTGAAGTGAGACCGGCTAGGCGAATGGCTTTAGCGATGCGTTGGCTAATCGACGCGGCTCATAAGCGGAGCGAGAAGGGAATGGAACTAAAACTTGCAGCGGAACTGATTGATGCGGGTGATAATCGCGGCACGGCAGTGAAAAAACGCGAAGATACGCATAAAATGGCGGAAGCGAACAAGGCTTTTTCGCATTACCGTTGGTAGGTAGTGCATTTTATCTAAATTTGGATTTATTGACTAAAAGGTTTTTGCAGTGGCACGTAGTACTCCTATAGAAAGATATCGCAATATTGGTATTTCCGCACATATTGACGCAGGTAAGACTACCACCACTGAGCGTGTATTGTTTTACACAGGTATTAACCATAAGATCGGGGAAGTACACGATGGTGCTGCTACAATGGATTGGATGGAGCAAGAACAAGAGCGTGGAATTACAATTACGTCTGCTGCAACGACGACTTATTGGCGTGGGATGGGATTAAATTATCCAGAGCACAGAATTAACATTATTGATACACCTGGGCACGTCGATTTCACTATTGAAGTGGAACGTTCAATGCGTGTATTGGATGGAGCATGTATGGTGTACTGTGCTGTGGGTGGAGTACAGCCACAATCAGAAACAGTATGGAGACAAGCCATAAAATATGGCGTACCAAGAATAGCGTTCGTCAACAAAATGGATAGGTCAGGGGCTGATTTTTTTAAAGTCCAAAAACAAATGTGTGATCGTTTACATGCCAATCCAATTCCTATTCAAGTGCCTATTGGTGCTGAAGAAAATTTTATAGGTGTGATTGATCTTGTAAAAATGAAATCCATTATATGGAATGAAGAAGATAATGGATCAACTTTTGTTTATTCTGATATACCTGAGTCCTTACTGGACGAGGCGAATGAATGGCGGGAGAAGATGATTGAAGCTGCCGCTGAGTCTAGCGAAGATCTGATGGAAAAGTATTTTGAAGGGATTGATCTTACAGAGCAGGAAATTATGCAGGGATTACGCAAGCGAACTATAGCTTTGGAAATAGTTCCAATGTTGTGTGGTTCAGCCTTTAAAAATAAAGGTGTTCAAGCAATGTTGGATGCTGTTATTGATTACTTGCCTTCACCGATTGATGTACCGGCTATTAAAGGAATTGATGCAAATACCGAGCAACCAGTTGAGCGCAGATCTGCAGATGATGAGCCATTCGCTGCATTAGCTTTTAAAATTATGACTGACCCATTTGTCGGAAGCTTAACATTTGTTCGTGTGTACTCAGGTGTTTTGAATTCTGGAGATAGTATTATTTGTTCGCATCGGAACAATAAAGAAAGAATTGGGCGTTTACTTTTAATGCACGCAAATACGCGTGAGGAAATTAAAGAAATACGTGCAGGTGATATAGCTGCATGCGTTGGTTTGAAAGATATTGTCACAGGTACTACTTTATCTTCTACAGATAAACCCGTTGTGCTTGAACGTATGGAGTTTCCAGAACCGGTAATATCTGTTGCAGTAGAGCCGAAAACAAAAAGCGATCAAGAAAAAATGGGCCTTGCATTGCAACGCCTTGCTCAGGAAGATCCGTCATTTCGAGTACATACGGATGAAGAGTCAGGACAAACCATCATTTCTGGTATGGGGGAACTGCATTTAGAAATTATTGTGGATCGTATGAAAAGGGAATTTAAAGTAGATGCAAGTGTGGGAGCTCCTCAAGTGGCTTATCGTGAAACGATTCGCAAGAAAGTTGAGCAAGAAGGAAAGTTTGTAAGGCAAAGTGGGGGACGGGGTCAATATGGTCACGTTTGGTTACGCATTGAACCAAGGGAAGAGGGAGGTTATGAATTTGTAAACGGAATTGTAGGTGGTGTTGTACCAAAAGAATACATACCTGCGGTAGATAAAGGAATTCAAGAATCCCTTAAGAACGGTATTGTAGCTGGTTATCCAATAGTCGATGTGAAAGTAACATTATTTGATGGTTCATATCATGATGTAGACTCAAACGAAATGGCGTTCAAAATAGCTGGTTCCATGGGTTTTAAGGAAGGTGCAAGAAAGGCATCCCCAATTCTACTTGAACCAATAATGGGCGTGGAAGTGGAAACTCCAGAAGACTATATGGGCGATGTAGTGGGAGACTTAAATCGTCGAAGAGGGATGATACTTGGAATGGACGATAATGCAGGCATAAAAGTTTTGAAGGCGGAAGTGCCATTGGCTGAAATGTTTGGATACTCGACTACTCTAAGATCGCTAAGTCAAGGACGGGCAACATACTCAATGGAATTCAAAAAATATCAAGAAGCACCAACAAACATAGCTGAAGCCGTTATCAAAAAAGCAACGGTAGTTTAATAAAAATCTAAATTTGAAGTATAGAGGTATATAGGCCGTGGCCAAAGAAAAATTTTCGCGCACAAAGCCGCATGTAAACGTAGGAACCATTGGTCATGTAGACCATGGTAAGACCACTTTGACGGCAGCACTGACCAAGATCGGAGCAGAGCGCTTCGGCGGTGAATTCAAAGCATACGACCAGATTGACGCGGCTCCGGAAGAACGTGCTCGTGGTATTACGATTGCTACGGCTCATGTCGAATATGAGTCCCCGAACCGCCATTATGCGCATGTGGATTGCCCGGGCCATGCCGACTATGTGAAGAATATGATTACAGGTGCGGCGCAGATGGACGGTGCAATCCTAGTCTGCTCGGCAGCCGACGGCCCTATGCCGCAGACTCGCGAACACATCCTGTTGGCCCGCCAAGTCGGTGTTCCCTACATCGTTGTCTACTTGAACAAGGCGGACATGGTTGACGATGCCGAATTGCTGGAACTGGTCGAGATGGAGCTGCGCGAACTGCTCGACAAGTACGATTTTCCTGGCGACGATACGCCCATCGTAACTGGATCTGCATTGAAGGCGCTGGAAGGCGACCAGAGTGACATCGGCATACCCTCAATCATCAAACTGGTTGAAGCATTGGACAGCTACATACCAATGCCCGAGCGCCCGATTGACAAACCCTTCCTAATGCCGATTGAAGACGTGTTCTCGATTTCTGGTCGCGGCACCGTGGTAACTGGACGTGTGGAACGTGGCATCATCAAAGTAGGCGAAGAAGTCGAGATCGTCGGATTGAAGGCCACGGTAAAGACCACCTGCACAGGTGTTGAAATGTTCCGCAAGCTATTGGATCAAGGACAGGCAGGCGACAACGTAGGTGTCTTGTTGAGAGGCACCAAACGAGAAGACGTGGAGCGCGGTCAAGTGTTGGCAAAAGTGGGTTCGATAACCCCGCACACGCACTTTGAGGCCGAAATCTACGTGTTATCGAAGGAAGAGGGCGGTCGACACACTCCATTCTTCAATGGCTATCGTCCCCAGTTTTACTTCCGCACAACCGACGTAACAGGTGCGGCCGAATTGCCGGAAGGCGTGGAAATGGTCATGCCGGGCGATAACATTAAAATCAACGTGAAGTTGATTGCACCGATAGCAATGGAAGAAGGCTTGCGTTTTGCCATACGAGAAGGTGGTCGCACTGTAGGTGCCGGCGTAGTTTCAAAAGTCATTGCTTAAAAAATTAGCGCTAAGGATCATTAAACAATTAAGGTACTTAGCGAATCCAGAGTTCCAAAGCACAGGTCAGTAGCTCAATTGGTAGAGCAGCGGTCTCCAAAACCGCAGGTTGGGGGTTCGAGACCCTCCTGGCCTGCCACATCTTTGTGGTTAAGGCATCAATGTCCTAATCAAGACCATTCGAGAAAATAATAAACATGGCAGCCCAAGAAGAATCAAGCGCCTCGATTTTTGACACCGCTAAATTGGTGCTAGTAATAGTCTTGCTAGTTTTAGGTATTGTGGGATTTTATTATTTTGCTTCTTATGCATTGGTATACCGGGTTATTGGTATATTGATAGTATTTGGTTTAGCCGCAGCTATAGTATTTACTACAGCGATTGGTCGACAAGCATGGGGATTCATAACTGAATCCAAGATGGAAGTTAGAAAAGTTATTTGGCCAACTCGACAAGAGACCATGCAAGCTACTATGTTAGTGGTCGCAGTTGTATTTGGTGTTGCTTTAATGCTAGGTTTTATAGATTGGTTTTTAGGCAAAGGTGTTGCTTGGCTGACCGGGCAGAAGGTGTGAAATGGCATTACGATGGTATGTCATTCATGCTTATTCAAATTTTGAAAATCAAGTTAAGAAAGCTCTTGAAGAAAGAGTTAAACGAGCTGGTCTTGAGCAATTCTTTGGCAAGATATTAGTGCCTACTGAAGAAGTAGTTGAAATGCGCCAAGGACAGCAAAGAAAAAGTGAAAGAAAGTTTTTCCCTGGTTACGTTTTGGTGCAAATGGAGTTGAATGATGAAACATGGCATCTTGTAAAAGAAATACCAAGAGTTCTTGGGTTTATCGGAGGAACATCAGACCGTCCTGCGCCAATAACTGAGGCGGAGGCTGAAGCAATACTCAACCGTGTTGAAGCGGGCGTCAATAAGCCTAGGCCGAAAATACTGTTTGAGGTCGGCGAAGTGGTAAGAGTTATTGAAGGTCCTTTCAAAGACTTCAATGGTGTAGTTGAAGAAGTAAACTACGAGAAAAGCAAGCTTAGAGTTTCAGTACTCATATTTGGCCGTTCCACTCCTGTAGAATTGGATTTTGGTCAAGTTGAAAAGGCTTGAACCAACGCAATACAGAAATTACTGGTTGTCGTTGCTTACATAAACGGGGAGCTTGCTGTAGCAAGCGATTAACCCACTGGAGTATTAAATGGCAAAAAAAATAACAGGTTATATTAAATTACAAGTTAAAGCCGGAGAGGCAAATCCAAGCCCTCCAATTGGACCAGCCCTCGGTCAGCGTGGCGTAAACATTATGGAGTTTTGCAAAGCATTCAATGCGCAAACTCAGAATGTAGAGAAAGGTATGCCATTGCCAGTCGTCATCACCGTATACAGCGACCGAAGCTTTACCTTTATCATGAAAACCCCACCAGCTACCTTCCTGCTAAAAAAAGCAGCAGGGTTGAAGAGTGGGAGTGCTGTTCCTAACAAAACCAAGGTTGGTAAACTTCACAGGGATCAACTGGCTGAAATTGCAACCACTAAAATGCCAGATTTGACAGCAGCGGATATGGAAGCAGCGATCCGCACTATTGCAGGAAGCGCACGAAGCATGGGTTTGGATGTGGAGGGTTTATAATGGCTAAATTAACAAAAAGGCTTAAGGCGATAAAGGAAATAGCCGATACAAATAAGTCATATCAAGCACTTGAAGCCTTCAGTGTTCTGAAGTCACTGCCAAAAGTTAAATTTATTGAATCAATAGATGTAGCGGTAAATTTGGGAGTCGATCCCAGAAAGTCAGATCAAGCGGTACGTGGGGCAACAGTGCTGCCAAAAGGGACTGGTAAATCAGTCAGAGTGGCTGTTTTTACACAAGGTGCAAATGCCGATTTAGCCAAAGAGGCAGGCGCAGAAATTGTTGGCATGGATGACTTGGCTGCTCAAATTAAAGCAGGGGAAATGAATTTTGATGTAGTTATAGCGTCCCCTGATGCGATGCGTGTCGTTGGTCAATTAGGTCAAATTTTGGGTCCACGTGGGCTTATGCCCAATCCCAAAGTTGGGACTGTGACCCCCGACGTTGCCACAGCAGTAAAAAATGCCAAAGCTGGACAAGTACGTTATCGCACTGACAAGAAGGGCATAATCCATTGCACTATTGGAAAGGCATCCTTCGAGGAAAGTGCACTTAAGGAAAATCTGGAAGCTTTGCTAGTAGATATTAAGAAATTAAAGCCGAGTACTTCCAAAGGTGTATACGTGAAAAAGATCACTGTATCGTCAACTATGGGTCCGGGCTTGTCCATTGACCAGTCAAGTTTGACCGCTTAATTACAGACTTTGGGTTGCCGGATTTTTTCGGCAACCGTCAAAGACCGTAGGTGGGTAGCAGTATCCTTAATCTATATGACCTACGCAGACGGTGTACCGAGAGCCACTTGTGGCGAAAGGGGCCGTAACACTTTCTCCAAAATAATAATTGGGGATTTTATTGGCTCTGGATGGTTCCCAAACTATTCAGACAAATTGCCGGAGGTAAGGCGTGGCACTTAAATTAGATGACAAAAAAGCAGTCGTCGCTGAAGTCGCCGCCATTGCCGCTCAAGCACATTCTGCGGTTGCCGCAGAATACCGTGGACTGACAGTCTACCAACTTACCAACCTTCGCAAACAGGCGCGCGAAGCCGGAGTTTATATCCGGGTTATCAAAAACACCTTGGCGCGCAAGGCTGTCGAAGGAACTGACTTTGCATGTATGCAAGACGGATTGGTGGGTCCCCTTATACTAGCTTTTTCAATGGAAGATCCAGGTGCTGCTGCTCGTGTGATCAGTGCCTTTTCTAAAGAAAAGGAAAACGACAAACTGGTGACTAAATTAGTTGCGGTAGGTGGAAAGCTATATGGGGCATCCGAGTTGGAAAGACTCTCTAAACTGCCTACACGCGATCAGGCTATTGGCATTCTCATGGGTACCATGAAAGCCCCGATCGAAAAGTTCGTCAGAACTTTGGCAGAACCCCATGCGAAACTTGCGCGCACAGTGGCTGCAATTCGTGACCTTAAACAAGCCGCTTGAACGGCTTAAAGCACAATAGATTAAACTGGAGTTACAAATGGCTGTATCAAAAGAAGATATTTTGGAAACAATTTCCAATATGACCGTAATGGAAATAGTCGAACTGATCTCTGCTATGGAAGAAAAGTTTGGCGTTTCTGCCGCCGCTGCCGTTGCCGCTGCTCCGGCAGCCGCCGCTGGACCCGCTGCTGTAGTCGAGGAACAGACTGAATTCGACGTTATTTTGGCTAATTTTGGCGCCAATAAAGTCGGGGTAATCAAGGTCATTCGTGAACTGACGGGCCTTGGCCTGAAAGAAGCTAAAGATCTTGTTGAAGGTGTCCCTTCGAATGTCAAAGAAGGTGTCAGCAAAGCAGATGCCGATAGCATGAAGAAGAAGCTTGAAGAAGCCGGCGCTGCGGTTACGATCAAATAAGATTGATATACCAAGACGTTATTAAGTTCCACTGGGCTGGCAGCATTTTGCTGTCGGCCTTTTGGCGTTACCATATTTCGTAATATAGACGGTTTTTAACCGTCCAAATACCCACTATTGGGTTATACCAAGTATGTAATCATATTCAGGCTGTAGAGAGTTTCTTGTCTTGAAGAAAAGGTCATTGCACCCGCTGGCATCTTTCGTGACAGACATCGCAGTGGTTAGTTGAAGCAAATATTTAGGTAAGGAACCAACATGGCATATTCTTTTACCGAGAAAAAACGCATACGCAAAAGTTTTGGCAAGCGCTTAGACGTTCTCGATGTACCCTATCTTTTGGCAACCCAGGTCGATTCCTACAAAAAGTTTTTGCAGGCAGAGACACCCCATTCACGCCGTATTGACGACGGTCTTCATGCTGCTTTGAAGTCGGTTTTCCCCATTGAAAGCCATTCTGGGTTTGCTGTTTTGGAATATGTAAGTTACCGCTTAGGCGACCCGACTTTTGATGTCAAGGAGTGCCAGCAACGTGGCACTACATACGCCGCCCCCCTGCGAGTTCTTGTGCGTCTTGTCATTTACGACAAAGAAGCACCCGTGGGATCGAAAGTTGTCAAAGATATCAAAGAACAGGAAATTTACATGGGAGAGATCCCATTGATGACCGAAACTGGCACCTTTGTAATCAATGGCACAGAGCGTGTGATCGTTTCCCAGCTTCACCGCTCTCCTGGTGTGTTTTTCGATCATGACAGGGGAAAAACCCATTCTTCAGGTAAATTATTGTTTAATGCCCGCATCATTCCATATCGTGGCTCTTGGCTTGATTTTGAATTCGATCACAAGGACTGCGTATATGTGCGCATAGACCGACGCAGAAAACTGCCAACGACTATCCTGCTAAGGGCATTGGGTTACGATAACGAAGCGATCATTAGGCTATTTTTTGAAACCAATCAATTTGTATTGTCCACTGGCGATATATTTTTAGAATTAATTCCTGAAAGATTGAGGGGCGACATTGCTAGTTTCGACATCAAATTAGAAGATAAGCTTATCGTTGAAAAAGGTCAACGTATTACAGCACGACACATTCGCCAAATTGAAAAGGCTGGCATCAACAGAATGGAAGTCCCCCGCGACTATCTTCATGGCAAGATATTGGCCAATAATGTTGTTGATCCCACCACCGGAGAACTTGTTTCTAAAGTAAATGACGAGATCACCGACGAACTAATTAGCAAAATGACGGCGGTTGGAATCACGGCAATTGAGTGTCTTTTTGTCAATGACTTGGATCGTGGGCCTTATATTTCCAACGCAATGCGGATTGATACCACAGAAACACAGCTTGATGCACTGGTTGAAATCTACCGCATGATGCGGCCTGGGGAACCACCTACGAAGGAAGCTGCACAATCCCTGTTTGACAATTTATTCTTCACATCAGACCGTTATGATCTTTCATCAGTGGGTCGAATGAAATTCAACCGGCGATTAGGTCGTACTGAAATCACGGGGTCTGGCGTACTTTCTAAAGACGATATCATTGATGTTTTGCGTGAACTTATTAATATCCGAAACGGCAATGGTCAGGTGGACGATATTGACCATTTAGGCAACCGTCGAGTGCGTTCAGTGGGGGAAATGGTGGAAAACCAATTCCGACTTGGCCTTGTAAGAGTAGAGCGCGCGGTCAAAGAACGCCTTACACTGGCTGATTCTGAAGGTTTGATGCCTCAAGAAATCATCAACGCGAAACCAGTCGCAGCATCTATAAAGGAATTTTTTGGCTCCAGTCAGTTGTCGCAGTTCATGGATCAGAGCAACCCGCTCTCCGAGATAACCCATAAGCGCCGCGTATCGGCTTTAGGGCCAGGCGGACTTGCACGTGAAAGGGCTGGTTTTGAAGTCCGTGACGTGCATACCACGCACTATGGGCGGGTTTGTCCAATTGAAACGCCTGAAGGTCCGAACATCGGCTTGATCAACTCTTTAGCAGTTTATGCAAGAACCAATGAATACGGGTTTTTGGAAACCCCCTACCGAAAAGTCACCGACAGTCAAGTTAGCGATGAAATCGAATATTTATCTGCCATTGAAGAAGGTAAATATTATATCGCTCAGGCTAGCGCTGCCGTTAATGAAAATGGAATGTTGAAGGATGACTTAGTCTCTTGCCGTTACAAGGACGAATTCACCTTGGCTTCTCCTGAGAAAATCAACTACATGGATGTGTCATCCAAGCAAATTGTGTCTGTCGCCGCTGCGCTCATACCATTCCTTGAGCATGACGATGCCAACCGTGCTTTGATGGGTTCCAACATGCAACGTCAAGCGGTGCCGACCCTACGGACGGAAAAACCTCTGGTAGGCACGGGCATTGAACGTATCGTAGCAAAAGACTCGGGTGTTGCCGTGATTGCAAGACGCGGTGGACTCATCGAATCCGTCGATGCCAGTCGAATTGTTGTTCGTGTCAATGATCTTGAGACAGAAGCCGGAATACCTGGCGTAGATATTTATAATCTGACTAAATATACACGATCAAACCAAAACACTTGCATTAATCAAAGGCCATTGGTTAAACCGGGCGACAAAGTTTCCAAAAACGACATACTTGCAGATGGCCCATCCACTGACATGGGTGAACTTGCATTAGGACAGAATTTGCTTGTCGCCTTCATGCCTTGGAACGGTTATAACTTTGAAGACTCCATTCTGATATCCGAGCGAGTTGTGCAAGAGGATAGATTCACTACCATACATATTGAAGAAAAAACCTGTGTCGCTAGAGACACTAAATTGGGTCCAGAAGAAATTACCGCTGACATACCAAACGTAGGTGAGGCCGCATTGTCAAAACTGGACGAATCAGGGATTGTTTTTATTGGGGCAGAGGTAAAGGCGGGTGACATACTGGTTGGAAAAGTAACACCTAAAGGAGAAACCCAACTTACCCCCGAAGAAAAATTGCTACGGGCGATTTTTGGCGAAAAGGCTTCTGATGTCAAAGACACCTCGTTACGTGTGCCTTCAGGCATGGACGGCACTGTCATTGATGTTCAGGTTTTCACTAGAGATGGCGTTAAAAAGGATGAACGTGCAAAAGAAATCGAGGAAAAGCAAATCGAACAAGTCAAAAAAGACTTAGGCGACCAGTTGCGTATTATTGAAAAGGATATCTTTGATCGTGCCGAACAACTGCTACTAGGCAAAGTGTCAGAATCAGGTCCTGCCGGTCTCAGATCGGGTAAAACCATCGATACAGCTTACTTGGAATCGATCAAACCTTCACAATGGTTGGAAATCCGTCTGCAAGATGAAGAAACCAATCTTCAACTGGAGGCTGTTGCCGAACAGATTCAGCAACAACGTGAGGAAATGAACCGGCGTTTAGAGGAAAAGAAAAGGAAGATCACCATGGGTGACGATCTCGCCCCCGGCGTACTGAAGATGGTAAAAGTCTATCTAGCAGTCAAACGACGCATCCAACCTGGCGACAAAATGGCTGGACGACATGGGAACAAGGGTGTCATCTCACAAATTGTACCAGTGGAAGACATGCCCTATGCCGCTGACGGAACCACCGTTGACATAGTTCTCAATCCATTGGGCGTACCATCAAGAATGAACGTGGGCCAGGTGCTAGAAACTCACCTAGGTTGGGCTGCTAAAGGATTGGGCATAAAAATAGGAAAGATGCTGGAGGCAAAGGCTCAAATCGAAGAACTTCGAGGCTTCTTGGATAAAATCTACAACTCCATGGGCAGGAGAGAGGATCTCGATTCGTTGACTGATGATGAAATCCTTGAACTAGCCATTAATCTAAGACATGGCGTACCCATGGCAACACCCGTTTTCGACGGAGCGGTTGAAGACGATATAAGACAGATGTTAAGGCTGGCAGAACTTCCCGAGACTGGTCAAACGCGTTTATTTGATGGGCGCACAGGCGATCAATTTGAAAGGGATATCACTGTGGGTTACATGTACATGTTGAAGCTCAACCACCTAGTAGATGACAAGATGCATGCTCGATCGACCGGACCCTACAGCTTGGTCACCCAGCAACCATTGGGAGGAAAGGCTCAGTTCGGTGGACAACGCTTTGGGGAGATGGAAGTTTGGGCGCTAGAAGCTTACGGCGCAGCCTATACTTTGCAAGAGATGCTTACGGTCAAATCGGACGATGTCAATGGACGCACCAAAATGTATAAGAATATCGTGGACGGCGACCACAGAATGGAAGCCGCGATGCCCGAATCGTTCAATGTGTTGATCAAGGAAATTCGATCCTTAGCGATCAACATTGAGTTGGAACAGGAGTAGGGGCGGCTTCGAAATCCGTCAGTATTACTCGGGTTCGCAACCTGACCGCAGATTGCCCGGCAAGCTACGGCCATAGCTAATAATGCTATTACCAGCAGCCAGAATTGAAGATTTAGGAGACCAGTCCAGTGAAAGATCTGATTAACTTTTTAAAACGCCAAAGCCAGACCGAAGAGTTCGACGGGATTCGCATCAGCTTGGGATCACCCGATATGATCCGTTCTTGGTCGTATGGGGAGGTCAAAAAGCCTGAAACCATTAACTACCGTACCTTCAAACCTGAACGCGACGGTTTGTTTTGCGCCAAGATATTTGGACCAGTTAGCGACTATGAATGCCTTTGCGGAAAATATAAGCGCCTAAAGCACCGTGGGGTCATTTGTGAGAAATGTGGTGTGGAAGTCACGCTGTCGAAAGTACGCCGCGAACGCATGGGCCACATAGAACTGGCGAGTCCAGTCGCACATATTTGGTTCTTGAAATCTCTGCCATCTCGGATTGCATTGCTTTTGGATATGACTTTGCGGGAAATAGAGCGCGTGCTCTATTTTGAATCGTTTGTCGTGATTGATTCAGGCATGACACCGTTGCAACGCAACCAATTGATGACCGAGGAAGAATTCCAAGAAGCCTATCAGCAATACGGGGATGAATTCACTGCCAAAATGGGCGCTGAGGCAATTCGCGAATTGCTGAAAACAATGGACTTGCACGGCGAAGTGCAAAGATTGCGTGAAGAAATCGACGGCACAAGTTCGGAAACCAAAATCAAAAAGCACACTAAGCGCCTCAAAGCCATTGAATCGCTAATCCTATCCAACAACAAACCGGAATGGATGATTCTAACTGTCCTGCCAGTCCTGCCTCCAGAACTGCGCCCGTTGGTTCCTCTGGACGGGGGAAGATTTGCGACCTCGGATTTGAATGATCTTTACCGTCGCGTGATCAACCGTAACAACCGCCTCAAAAGGTTGTTGGATTTGAACGCGCCCGACATTATTGTGCGGAATGAAAAGCGCATGCTCCAAGAGGCTGTTGATGCCTTGTTGGACAATGGCCGTCGTGGACGAGCCATCACTGGCTCAAACAAGCGCCCATTGAAATCGTTGGCCGATATGATCAAGGGCAAACAAGGCCGTTTCCGACAGAACTTGCTTGGCAAGCGAGTCGATTATTCTGGCCGCTCCGTGATTGTGGTGGGTCCGACGCTCAAATTGCACCAATGTGGCTTGCCTAAGAAAATGGCCTTGGAATTGTTCAAGCCGTTCATTTTCAGCAAACTACAGTTCAGAGGGCTGGCCACAACGATTAAAGCAGCCAAGAAGATGGTGGAACGTGAGAGTCCGGAAGTATGGGACATATTGGATGAAGTCATTCGTGAGCATCCGGTGATGTTGAACCGCGCTCCAACCCTACACCGTTTAGGCATTCAAGCTTTCGAACCGACCTTGGTGGAAGGCAAGGCAATCCAATTGCATCCTTTAGTTTGTACCGCGTTCAATGCTGACTTCGACGGTGACCAAATGGCCGTCCATGTACCTCTGTCTTTGGAGGCACAATTGGAAGCTCGCACACTCATGATGGCGACCAACAACATCCTATCCCCTGCAAACGGCGAACCAATCATCAACCCCACCCAGGACGTAGTGCTTGGCCTTTACTATATGACCCGCGAACGGGTTGGAGCCATGGGCGAAGGGATGATTTTCACCGATACTGACGAAGTATTTAGGGCTTACCAAAATAAACAGTTGGATCTACAGGCCAAGGTGATTGTTCGCATTCGGGAGGTTTTGTTGGATGAAAACGGCAACAAAACCGAGCCAGTCGTTCGTCGCGTCGAAACCACAGGGGGACGCGCCTTGGTTTCAACCATCCTGCCTGAAGGACTTGGCTTTAACTTGATCAATCAGGATATGACCAAAAAGACCATATCCAAGCTAATCAATCATTGCTATCGCACATTGGGTGTCAAGGCGACCGTGATTTTTGCCGACAAGCTAATGTACATGGGGTTCTCTTATGCCACACGGGCAGGGGTGTCAATTGGTTTTGAAGACATGGCAGTACCCGAGGGGAAAGGCAAAATCATCTCGGCTGCGGAGAAAGAAGTAAAAGAAATCCAGCATCAATACGCCTCTGGTTTGGTTACGGACGGCGAGCGCTACAACAAGGTTGTAGACATATGGTCACATGCCAATGACCAAGTGGCTAAAGTGATGATGGACGGTTTGGGTACTGAATCAGCTGAACTTAACCCCCGAAATCTAGTTGAACCTTGGGCAGAAAAGAAGCTGCGTCAATTAGATTTTGAATCTAAACTTGGTAATATAACCAACGATGAATATCTAGTTCAAGTAGAAATAGTACAGCGTCATCGTAGACAAGGTACATTACCAGAAGAAATGAATCCGATTGTAAACGCGATTCAGCAAAAGTCATTCAACTCAATTTACATGATGGCCGACTCCGGTGCCCGTGGCTCCGCCGCGCAAATACGCCAGTTAGCCGGAATGCGTGGGCTTATGGCCAAGCCAGACGGATCCATCATCGAAACCCCCATTACGGCAAACTTCCGCGAGGGTTTGGACGTTTTGCAGTACTTCATCTCAACCCACGGTGCTCGAAAAGGCTTGGCCGATACTGCGCTGAAAACGGCAAATTCTGGCTATTTGACTCGTCGATTGGTCGATGTGGCTCAAGACTTGGTGATAACCGAGGATGATTGCGGCACCAATGATGGCTTGCTGATGACACCGCTTATTGAAGGTGGAGATGTCGTCGAACCATTGGCAGAACGTGTTCTGGGTCGTGTTTTGGCCGAGGACATTCACAATCCGGCCACTGGCGAATTAGTAGTGGAAGCGGGTGTGCTGCTTGATGAGTTCTGGGTTATCGAATTGGAGAATCATGGTATTGACAATGTGCGAGTCCGCTCAGTGATCACCTGCAAAACCCGCTTCGGGGTTTGCGCTTCCTGCTACGGACGTGACTTGGGCAGAGGGCATAAAGTCAATATCGGCGAAGCCATTGGTGTTATCGCAGCTCAATCCATCGGTGAACCCGGCACCCAGTTGACCATGCGCACCTTCCATATCGGAGGGGCGGCCTCACGGATGGCATCCATCAACAATGTGGAAGTCAAATCAAAGGGAACCGTCAAACTGAATAACTTAAAAACCGTTGAGAACAAGGAGAATCATCTAGTCGCAGTTTCCCGGTCCGGTGAGGTCAGCGTGATTGACGAACATGGTCGCGAAAGGGAACGTTATAAAATCCCCTACGGTGCAGTGTTGACCGCCCATGACGGGGACTTAGTAAGCGGTGGTCAGGTTGTGGTCACGTGGGATCCGCATACCCATCCGGTAGTCACCGAAGTGAACGGAATAGCTCAATTGGTCGATTTTGTCGATGGTATTACCGTTCGCGAGAAATCAGACGAAGTAACCGGACTTAGCTTCATGGAAGTGATCGACCCCAAGCAACGCGGTAGCGCTGGCAAGGAGCTTCGCCCTATGGTCAAGCTAATTGACGAACAGGGTGACGACATTTTTATACCTTCCACCGAAATTGCAGCCCAATACTTCCTACCTTCCGGGGCGATTGTCGGCATCCGTGACGGTGACGTGGTGGAAGTTGGCGACGTGTTGGCGAGAATCCCTCAAGAGTCGAGTAAAACCCGCGACATTACCGGCGGTCTCCCTCGTGTGGCCGACTTGTTCGAAGCCCGTAAAACCAAAGACCCTGCAATTTTGGCGGAAGCCACAGGCACTGTGAGCTTTGGTAAAGAAACCAAAGGCAAGCGACGCATTATCATCACTGACCCTGCTGGCTTGCAGCATGAGGCAATGATACCTAAATGGCGGCATGTCACTGTATTCGAGGGTGAACATGTAGAGCAAGGGGAAACCATTGCCGAAGGCGAATTAACGCCTCACGATATCTTACGCTTGCGCGGGGTTGCCGATCTGGCCTCTTACCTAGTCAAGGAAATTCAAGATGTCTATCGCCTACAAGGCGTTAAGATAAATGACAAGCACATAGAAGTCATCATCCGGCAGATGCTGCGAAAAGTAGAGGTCACTTCACCGGGGGACACAATATTTCTCAAAGGGGAACAGATCGATCGAGCGCGTGTGCTGGAGGAAAACGAAAAGATTGAGAACGAAGGGAAAATACCCTCCTGCTACGAGGCAGTTCTGATGGGAATCACCAAAGCATCGCTTTCAACCGAGTCGTTTATTTCCGCAGCTTCCTTCCAAGAAACTACCCGTGTCTTAACCGAGGCAGCCATTCGTGGTTTGAGCGATAAACTAATGGGCCTTAAAGAAAATGTCATTGTGGGACGTTTAATCCCCGCTGGCACGGGCCTAGCTTATCATTTGGAACGCAAGCAACGAGGCCGGTTCGCTGAAAACCCCGAGGGCGAAGCCGCTGGCGGCATGGACGCCGGAGAAGTTGAAGAAGCACTGAAACAAGCGCTAAGCATGTAATCACGAACCCATCTTGGAGAAAATGAAAGATGAACAACAAACTTTTATGGAGCATTTTGGCCACGGGAGCATGTCTTGTATTCAGCATTCAGACTGCGCAAGCAGAAGGCAATGCAGAGGCAGGAAAGAAAAAGTTTTACACCTGTGGCGGTTGTCATGCCATTGAAGGTTACAGTAATGCATTCCCCAATTATCATGTGCCTCGACTGGGCGGGCAACACGACAAAGCTGTGATCGCTGCCCTGAATGCTTACAAAACTGGTGATCGTTCACACGGGAGCCAACCTCAAGCTAATAGTATGCAAGGCAATGCACAGACCCTTTCGGATAAAGATGCTGAGGATATTGCTGCTTACGTTTCTAAAAAAGTCCTATCAACTGAAGTTAACCTAATTACGGGAAATCCAGCCAAAGGCAAGGAAAAAGCTGCTGTATGCGCGGGTTGCCATGGTGAGGACGGTAATGTGCAAGACAGCAATGGCAAAGTCTTAAACCAAGAATATCCACGCCTAGCCGGTCAATATGAGGATTATTTGATAAAGGCTTTGAAGGATTACAAAAAAGGCGTCCGCAAGAACCCAATTATGGGTGGCATGGCACAGTCATTGAATGAAGAAGAAATCAAGGATATTTCCTCGTATTACGCCAGCCAAAAAAGAGGGTTGTTAACCATATCGGATTAAGACAAAATTCTGCTACATCAGTATCGGACGGTCAATTCTAGATTGTTGAAACCCGGTGCGTTCAAACGCCCGGGTTTTCCTTGTTCACCATCTCATTTGACAACATAAGCGGCGTAACATTGGAACTTCGGGTCCCATGCTAAAAATCTTAATATTGTTATTTGCCCTACCTATCGGTGGCCCTTTGATGGCTGCTGAAAACACTCAAATGCCCACCAACCAAGAGGCAACCGCCAAGCAAAAAGTCATCATGGGTTGGCTTGAATCAATTTTCCTTAGGCCGTGGAACCGCAGACTGACCGCAAAACTTGACACGGGTGCAAAGACTTCTTCCTTACATGCCGATAGAATTGAGCATTTCATCAAGGATGGAGAAGACTGGGTGCGTTTTAGCTTAGGCGATATCGAAGACAAAAAGCTTCCACCAATTACTGTTGAAAAGCCTCTTTTGCGAACTGTTAGCATCAAATGCAAGGGTGACGACTGCCAACCTTCTCAGCGCGACGTAGTCCTGATGACACTATGCAAAAACGGTAAGGAATATCCGACTGAGTTTAATCTGGTAGACAGGAGCAACTTTAATTACCCGGTATTGCTCGGTAGAAGCTTTCTGAAAGACGTGGCCTTGGTGGATGCCAACGAAACCTTTCTTTTCAAATCCGAACATGACCCGTGCATTGCCAAAAACGGTTCAACTGTCCAGTGAATGGCTGACTCTCAGACGCTTATAACCTCATATGAGAAATCTGCATGTAAAGGTGCTTGCGCTCATCTTGGTGATCACTGGGCTGTCCTTATGTTATTACAAAGTCACTCGCTTAGGGCTTCCCCTGTTTCCAACTAAGCAAACCGACGTATGGACCGTAGAAGCGCGAATAGAGTTCAAACCAAAACGTGACACACCTATAAAGGCTACGATTTCCATCCCTCGTAATCCAGTTGGTTACACTGTTGTGGACGAAAATTTCGTATCCAGCAATTACGGACTCACCACTGAAGACGATGGCATTGCGCGGAGTGCCCAATGGGCTGTGCGCAAGGCCACTGGCTATCAGGTTCTATACTATCGCCTACATTTGGCGCGTGACCCCACGGCTCAAGCTGAAAAGCCCGTCAATCCCCCGACGCTTGCCCCGCCCGAATATCCAGAACTCATTCGTTCAGAAGTAAAGGCTTTGGTTGACGAGGCACGCAGCAAGTCGGCGGATACTCTGTCGTTTAGTCGCGCTTTGCTATTGCGCCTTAATGCCCCCACACCCGATGCCAATGTCAGCCTACTGCAACAAGACATGCAAACACAGGAGGAGTGGGTGGCCCGTATTGTCGACATCCTTGTCGGTGCCAACATACCGGCACGGATGACCTATATACTGCGCTTGGTAGATGGATCGAAACACGCGAATCTCACGCCTTGGATTGAAGTTTATGCCAACGACGGCTGGCAACCCATCAACCCACAAACGGCAGAACCAGGCACGCCGAAGGAGGCGATCGTCTGGCATGTGGGGAAAGGTCCGGTGCTGGACATTAATGGAGGGCGTTTCCCCAAAGTTGAGTATTCAGTGACTCGTCATGCTCAAGAAATGACGATGGTCGCTGAACAACGGGCGCGACAGATGGGTTCGAGGATCATGGAATTTTCACTATTCAGTTTGCCAGTGCAAACCCAGAATGTTTACCGGGTTTTGCTGCTCACGCCCATTGGAGCGTTCCTTATCGTGTTTATGCGCAATGTGGTAGGCTTTAAGACCTTTGGCACATTCATGCCTATATTGATTGCTTTGGCTTTTCGTGAAACGAAACTATTATGGGGCATGGTTCTATTTACTCTGGTTGTCGGTCTGGGGCTGACAATTCGCTTCTACCTAGAATATTTAAAGTTGCTATTGGTGCCAAGGCTGGCATCGGTGTTAACCATCGTCATTTTGTTGATGGCTTTAGTCAGCTTACTGACCCACAAACTCGGTATAGACCGTGGTGTTTCTGTCGCTTTGTTTCCAATGGTGATCCTAACCATGACTGTTGAGCGCATGGCCCTTGTGTGGGAAGAATCAGGTCCATTAGAAGCTTTGCAACAGGGTTTCGGAAGTCTACTAATGGCAGCTTTGGCATTTGTCATCATGAGTGACAGCGTGATGCGCCATGTGGTTTTTGTGTTTCCAGAACTATTGTTGATTATCTTAGCTGCCAACCTCTTGCTTGGTCGCTACACTGGATACCGATTGACAGAGCTATGGAGATTCCGTGCGGCTTTGCAACAAGAACAAGAATAGGCGGAGAACTTGCCAATGATCTGGAATAATTTATTCGCGCCAAGCAACCGGCTTAGGGAGTTGGGCATAATGGGCATGAATCAGCGTAACGCTGACTTTATCTTGCCATACAATCCCCGCAGAAATTTTCCGTTAGTGGACGACAAGAGGCGTACCAAAGAATTGGCTTTGGCAGCTTGCATTGCAGTGCCCGAACTCTACGCCGTGATAGAAATTGAGCATCAAATTGATGCCCTGCCTCAACTGCTAGCCCCTTATGAAGAATTTGTCGTCAAGCCCTCGCACGGGAGCGGAGGCGAAGGCATTCTAGTAGTGACAGGCAAGGTCAATGGTCGCTACAGAAGGGCCAATGGCTTATTAGAAGACGAAGACGAGTTAAAGTATCACATTTCCAATATCCTAAGTGGTATGTACAGCCTCGGTGGCTTGCCAGATTGTGCGCTGATCGAATACCGCGTCGATTTTGATCCGATTTTCGATGGGATCAGTTATAGGGGGGTGCCTGACATTAGGACGATTGTGTTCCGTGGCGTACCAGTTCTAGCCATGATCCGATTACCAACCCGTTTCTCGGATGGCAAAGCCAATCTTCACCAAGGTGCAGTAGGTGTCGGCATTGATATGGCAAGCGGACACACAACAAGCGGTGTCTGGCACAATGACAACATCGACCACCATCCTGACACGGGCGGAACGATAGCCGGTTTGGGAATTCCCCATTGGGATCAAATTTTGGGGTTGACAGCCCGTTGTTACGACTTGGCGGGTTTGGGTTATATCGGTGTGGACATCGTCCTTGACCGGACGCTAGGCCCTCTGATGTTGGAGATTAACGCGCGACCTGGCTTGAGTATACAAATTGCCAACCGACAAGGGCTTTTGCCTCGTTTGCGCAGAATTCAAGCGATCAAGGAAATTCCTTCTTCTATTGAAGAGCGAATAGCATTGGCTAAGTCGCTCGCTTGACCCTGCTATGCTTATCCATGCCACAGATTGGGCTACGAATTTATATAATTCGGACATGAATTTATGCCTTGCGTGAACTGATGACATGTTTCTGTAACATAGCTTTGGTATTAATATACGGTTTAAATTTGCTCGCCAAACCATGCTTTTCAGCAGATTCTTGCTGTGCGTTTA
The DNA here is from genome assembly GCA_903911305.1 of uncultured Methylococcaceae bacterium. Lineage (GTDB taxonomy): Bacteria > Pseudomonadota > Gammaproteobacteria > Methylococcales > Methylococcaceae > Methylumidiphilus. The sequence continues at coordinate 26,498 of CAIWDB010000442.1, forward strand.
TGAGGATTTGAGGATGTCTCAAATACCATGTGTTCATTAGGATCCTTTTATGCAGAAATCGACACTTTTGTTTCTTCTGATGTTGATCAGCGCCTATGCCTACCATATCGGACGGCATCGATCGCGCCAGATAGTCGATGGAAGGGTCAATGACCTACACTCGCTACCTAGTTATTATGGCTATTACACCGCTTTATGGTGTCTGTTGCCTTCATTGGCATTTGTCTTTCTTTGGATGGGATTTGAAACTTCTGTTATCGACCTTATGGTTATAAAAACCCTTCCTGATGCCAACAGGGAAATTTCTGATGACCTCAGAGGCTTATTGATTAACGAAATCCATAACGCTTTGAGCGGAGATGCAAGCCATACAAAACCAGAAATCCAAGCTGCCGTCGAATATCTTCGTCACTTGAAGATACTCAGCAACTGGCTGCTTTCGTTTTTTGCCATATCTCTGGCCATTTTGGGGGCTTTTTTAGGCCGTTCTTACATCACCAAGGAGCATCGAGCCCGCAACCAAGTAGAAAAGGTGATCATGGCATTTTTGGTGGGAAGCTCGATGATTGCCATACTCACCACTGTCGGAATTGTATTGTCGGTACTATTTGAGTCCATCAGGTTTTTTGATAAAGTTCCAATTACTGATTTCTTATTCGGTCTGCAATGGAGTCCGCAGATCGCCATGAGACCCGATCAAGCCGGGTCTTCCGGGGCCTTTGGGGCAGTCCCCCTGTTTACTGGCACACTATTGATTTCCGCAATAGCCTTAATTGTGTCTGTTCCTATCGGTTTGATGTCAGCGATTTATCTGGCGGAATATGCAAGTTTGCGATTTCGATCAGTGGCCAAACCCTTACTCGAAATACTAGCAGGCATTCCTACAGTTGTTTACGGTTTTTTTGCAGTATTGACAGTGGCGCCATTCATTCGTGAAGTGGGTGCCGATCTAGGGGTTAGCGTATCTTCGGAGAGCGCTTTGGCCGCAGGATTGGTCATGGGAATCATGATAATCCCCTTTGTGTCGTCTTTGTCCGACGATTTTATCAACGCAGTACCCCAAGCGCTGCGCGATGGCGCTTATGCCTTGGGAGCAACGCAGTCGGAAACCATACGCCAAGTGGTAATCCCGGCAGCCCTTCCAGGTATTGTTGGCGGCATTTTATTGGCTGCCTCACGAGCCATCGGTGAAACCATGATCGTCGTCATGGCGGCCGGCTTGGCAGCTAACCTGACCGCCAATCCATTGGAAGCCGTTACCACCGTAACCACCCAAATCGTAACCTTGTTGGTGGGGGACCAAGAGTTCGACAGCCCTAAAACCCTAGCCGCTTTTGCTTTAGGGCTGGTGTTATTTGTGGTCACTCTGATTCTTAATATTATCGCTTTGCATATCGTCCGAAAATATCGTGAACAGTATGAATAACAATACAGAAGAAACTACATCTCCCAACCAAGGCATACGCACCCATGAAATCGTCAAAGCGGGCCTTTCCCGACGCCGTGCGGCAGAAACCCGCTTCAGGGCATACGGATATATTTGCATCGTAGCCGGTTTGGCAATATTGGCTTTACTTTTTACGAATATAATTGCCCATGCTTGGAGCGCACTTGAACAAACCTATGTAGCCTTAGATGTGACGTTTGACGAGTCAATTTTGGACCCGGAAGGCAAACATGACACAAGCGCCTTGGCATCTGCCGACTACCCCGCCCTATTAAAACGTAGCATGGCTGCATTGTTTCCCGATGTTAAAGATCGACAGCAAAAACGTGTTCTCTATGGATTGATCAGTTCTGGAGCTTCTTATGAATTGCAGGAAATCATTGAAAAAAATCCTTCATTATTAGGAAAAACCGAACGCATTTGGTTGCCAGTGGATGATGATGTCGATATGCTGGTTAAAGGTCAAACCGACCGCGGCATTCCAGAGAGTGACCGTCGATTAAAGGATAACCAAATCGCTTGGATTGACAAATTAATCGCCGACGGAAGACTAGAAAAGCATTTCAACAAAAGGTTCTTTACCACGGGTGATTCTCGTGAGCCTGAAATGGCCGGCATCTGGGGCGCGCTGATGGGTTCAATGTTCACACTACTGGTGACTGGATTATTGTCTCTTCCAATAGGCATTGCCTCGGCGATATATCTTGAAGAATTCGCCCCGCGCAACCGATGGACAGACATAATAGAAGTCAACATCAACAATTTGGCGGCAGTGCCTTCGATTGTTTTCGGCTTGCTTGGACTCGCTGTATTTATTAATTTCTTTGGTTTACCGAGGTCGTCTCCCATGGTAGGAGGATTGGTGCTGACCTTGATGACGCTTCCGGTCATCATCATCGCAAGTCGGTCCGCGCTGAAATCAGTTCCTCCCTCCATACGCGAAGCGGCACTTGGAGTGGGTGCGTCGCAAATGCAAACCGTGTTCCACCACGTACTTCCCTTGGCCATGCCAGGCATGATGACTGGTGCTATTATTGGTATGGCCCGCGCATTGGGAGAAAGCGCCCCTTTGCTCATGATAGGCATGGTTGCATTCATCGTCGACATCCCACAAAGCCTTTCTGACCCTTCGACTGTCTTGCCCGTGCAAATTTATCTATGGGCGGATAGTTCCGAGCGTGGATTTGTTGAGCGCACCTCGGCTGCCATCATGGTTTTGTTGGCATTTTTAATTGTCATGAATGGATTGGCTGTTTACCTACGCAAACGTTACGAACGTCGCTGGTAAGCCCTTATAATACAGAATAAACGCATTAACTCCGCGTCTGCATATTTACTTAAATTGTACCTGTGCCCATAACAATAAAATGAACATAGATAGCCCGGTTAAACATTCCAGCCAGATGACTTTACTGCTATCACCTGTCATTTTGTTATGGTGTGTTAGGATAATCCAATAACTTGAGAGATTCAGGATGAGACATCCGGAAGAAATCACCAAACCCGTTTCGTTTTCCTGTGACCACATTGATACCGTTGGAGAGGTTTTTGTCAAAAACCCTCGCATAGAATGCCGCAATGTAGATGTCCACTATGGCGAGAAACATGCAATCCATAATGTTAGCCTAGATGTTAGTCGCAATGAAGTCATCGCGCTGATTGGCCCATCGGGTTGCGGAAAATCCACATTCCTTCGCTGCCTAAACCGAATGAACGATACCATTTCCGGCTGTCGTGTCACTGGTGAAATCAAATTGGACGGACAAGACATATACGCTGAAGGCCTTGACGTGGTGCCACTGCGAGCGCAAGTTGGCATGGTCTTTCAAAAACCCAATCCTTTCCCCAAAAGTATTTTTGAAAATGTAGCTTACGGTCCGCGCATTCATGGGTTGGCCTCGAACAAAGCTGAATTGGAAGAAACCGTCGAAAAGTCACTGCGTAGGGCTGGGTTATGGGAGGAAGTTAAAGACTACCTGCATCATCCCGGCACTGGTCTTTCTGGTGGGCAGCAACAGCGTTTATGCATCGCAAGAACTATTGCGGTAAACCCAGAAGTTATTTTAATGGACGAACCCTGTTCTGCTTTAGACCCGATCGCAACAGCGAAAATTGAACAATTGATTGATGACTTGCGAGAACTTTACACCATCGCCATAGTGACTCATTCCATGCAACAGGCGGCACGTGTATCCCAACGTACCGCTTATTTCCACCTCGGCAAATTGATAGAAGTCGGGGATACGGCACAGATTTTCACCAATCCTAGGCATCAATTAACAGAGGACTACATAACTGGCCGTTTCGGTTGACGGGATAACCGAAGGAGTGTCAAAGCTTGATTTTCAATATGCAAATAACAATCTGGCAAAACAAGCTTAACACTCCGTCGAATAAACACGATTCCTTCTTAAAAATTTCAAAACACACATCAGTAATCAATGGAAATAACTTAATATTCAAGCACTCGTGGCAAGTCCTTTGCCTGTTCGATCCATTTAATCACTTCTGATTCTGAAGGTGTGCGGCGGGTTGATTTCTTTTCTAGGTTGACTTTAGCCAGTGCTTCAGCAAGATTGGCAGGATTGCGCCTTGCCAATTCAGGTACGGTATCGACACCGGCTTCTTCGAGTAACTCCGAAAACTCCGAGCCGATACCATTAATTCGATACAAATCCACCATATTTGCAAATTTTAAAATTAATGATTCTGCAATGCCGGATTTTTCGGCCATCGCCTTACGCTGTATGGGAGTGGAAGTATTGGCAAGCAGTGAGTCGGTGTCATTCACCCCGACTGCCCGTAATTGCTCGCCCCTAATGGGTCCAATGCCTTCAACATCTTCTATTTTATAGTTTGCCATGTGATTTTTCTGTTGTTGCTAATAAAATTAATGCTATATTCTACTAAATTCCACCTTTGAATAGCCAGTGCGCGCAGCCTCTTGACATTGACAATCTTGCTTAATGATAAAAACCAACAATGGGAAGTTGGCAAACGACTGGTATAATTCAGCTATTCTATGAGGGTCTGCCATTTGGCATAACCACTGAGGATAATTTGAAGAAATTAAACAAAATCGTTGTTTGCGAGAAATCGCCCAATTAAACGATTTGGCTCAAACATATGCGTCTGAACGACAAGGTTATAGTATGAACATTACGTTGGATAACATGGATGACTCTACACTGCTGAGGTTCCATGAGGAAAGGCTTGACGCCCACAATTCAAAAGAACTCAAAGATTACTTATTGACACTCTACGATAACGGGACTAAAAATTTAATCCTCGACCTTTCAGAAGTCCGGTTTGTTGACAGTTCTGGGCTTGGTGCGCTGCTGTCAGGACATAAAAATGCCGGTCTTAGAGATGGGCGCTTTGCACTAGCTTGCGTACAATCACGTGTGCAATCAATGTTTGAACTGACCCGGCTAACAAGGGTTTTCGAAATCTATCCGGGAGTGGAAGAAGCACTCGCCAATGGCGCAGTGGGGACACCCCATGACCAGAAACAGGATTAACTTAGAAATTGAAATCCCAACTCAGACTCGATATTTGGGTCTGATAGGCAATATTGGCGAACAATTGGCTTGGGATTTAATCGATTATGCTGGAGACAGAGATCTGCTTGCCTATAACCTCAATTTGGTTTTGACAGAGGCACTGAGTAATGTAATCAAACATGCGGACTGTGATAATCAAGCGTTGCGTGTTTGCATTAGCATAGAAGGAAATAGCTTATCCATTCAAGTCCACGACCAAGGGCTAGGCTTTGATTTGGAAGGAATATCCAGCCCAGACCCGGACGACCTGTGCGAGCGAGGTCGCGGTATCTTCCTGATCCGGCATCTGATGGACTCCGTTAACTACCGAAGAACTGATAGAGGCAATGTCTTGGAAATGAAAAAAATATTGTAGAGTCAATTTTTGAATTTAAAGAGAGGATTATAACGTGTATCGTGGGTGTAGTCCTGCCATGGGTAAGGCGGTGCAGTGATAGGCACAGTTGGTATAGGAAATGTTAAAAGATCAAGTACACCCGCCAAAGTGCGTCCGCCCATATGAAGGAAACCTTTAAACAACCCACCTGTCACACCTAATGCCAGATTGACCTCATTAGAGGTATTAATCACATTTTTTGGTACCTCCATAATCGCTAAAGTGACATTAGAAAAACCTGAACCGAGCTTCGTTGATATAATTTGTTCATAAGATTCGGGTTTCTGGACTTTAGCTGGAGCATAATACGCTTGTTCTTGTATAGGTTCACCTAGGGCAAGATTAACAACAGTCAGTAGGTATCCGAGCATAACAATTTTAAGTAAGTTCATCATGGAGTTCCAGTCAATACATGGTTATGGATTTAATAAATAGTAAGAATAAACTTAATCAGGCAATTTTTCAAATATTTGTTGATTAAATAACGGTAAGGTTTGCCTGACCAACAAAAGAATTCATTTAGGCATCTCAACTAACATTGTCTGAACTAATTAAACGGAAGGCTTCCGTTATTTCCATTGGCCTACCAGTGTAATATCCCTGAGAATAATCAATACCAATTTCTTTCAAGTAAGCAAGCGTTTCTGCATCTTCTACTTGTTCAGCAATGGTTTTCTTATTAAAAGCAAAAGCAATGTCGGCGATTGCTTTTACCAGCACCTGATCGTCAGGCCGAGTTCGTAAATTTCTAATAAAAGATCCGTCAATTTTAATATATTCAAATGGAAGTTGACGTAGATACGAAAAAGATGAGAATCCAGTTCCAAAATCATCCAATGCAAAAAGACATCCAATAGAATTAATGGACTTCATTAATTCTAATACAGAATCAAAGTCAGTCACCGCTGCTGTTTCTGTCATTTCAAAAATGATCTGCTTAGGATTCAGGTTATTATCCTGAATTACTTTTTTAATATGGTTTAATAGTTCGGGATCGGTAAATGCATGTCCAGACAAATTAATTGTTAGAGTTATATCCTTGCCAAAATCTTTAAGCATAGCAAGTTGAAAGGCAGCTTTTGAAAGAACCATTCTATCTAATGTATGAATGAGACCTGTATGTTCGGCTATTTCTATGAAGTGCGAAGGAGCTATTAAGGTTGTTCCTTCACCGCGCATTCGCAATAAGACCTCATAATGACTAGTCTGACCACTAATTATGTTTACTATGGGTTGTACAAATAAAACAAATAAGTTTTCTGTTAAGGCGATTTCCATGCGTTGTTTCCACAATACGCGTTCTTGCATTATGCGATGACTATCATCATTTGTTGAAAGCAGATACCAACCACCTCTTCCACTTTCTTTTACATGGTACATGGCGAGATCAGTTCGAGCTAACAAATCCTGAACATCACTGCCATGTTCTGGAAAAAGTGCAACGCCAATGCTAGCTGAGATTTTATGAACCCTATCCCCAACTTGAAATTCTGTTTCTCTAATGTGATTAAGAATTTTCTTAGCAACCTGAATAGCAACAGCGGCATTGGCATGGCTTAGTATAATGCCAAATTCGTCGCCTCCTAGTCGACCGATTATATCAACCTCTCTCAATAGAAGTGGAATTTTATTACTTAACATGACCAATAAACGGTCACCTGCGGCATGTCCACTTGTATCATTAACATATTTAAATTGATCCAAGTCGAAAAATAATAAAGCACCAGAATGTTTGTATCTTTTAGCTAAAGCAATTGCTTCTTCAAGTTCATACTCAAACCGACGACGATTATAGAGACCAGTCAAAGGATCATGGTCAGCAAGCCAAGCTAATCGCAATTCAGCTTTTTTTCTAGCAGTTATATCCATGCCTACCGACAATATTACTGGGCCATTCTGAATATTTGTTTTTAATGTTGAATGCTGCCATACAACATTTAATATGTTATTATCTTTGCATTGAATGTCACATTCGATTTCGATATGCTCATGATTACCTTTAATGATATCTTTGAGATACTCCAAGTATGTATTTTGATTACTTTTTTGCAACAACAAATTGGAAAAATGCAAGCCTCGTAATTCTTCTTGATCATAGCCCATTATCTTTGAGCCATAAGGATTTATCATAATAATTTCTTGTTGATCATTTTGGGTAAGAATTATTGCTTGCGCAGTATCAAGAACGTTGTTAACGAAGTTTTTTTCCCTGATTATCTCTTCCATTCGGCTAGCAACTTCATGATTCAATGTTTCTAGTTGATCAGTAAGTGATATTGTTGTTTCATTTAATACGTCAACCTCATCCCCAAAGACCCTATGATTACGGCTAGTAGATATGGCTATACGAACTTTATCAAACTCTCCATCAGCCAAAAGAGGTAAGTTCTCGGCAGCACGACGCAAACTAGACATGGGAGACCATAAAATAAATAATAAGAATATTTCTGATAGTAAAAATCCACCAATACCAATAAATATACTATGCCTAGTCGCATTATGTATATGCTGAGTTGCTTCGGTTATATCAGCAATTATGGCTAAATAGGCTTTATCTGTTTGATTAAATCCAGTAACAGGAAATATTCGTATCTGATATTGTCTTTCTTGATATAAATAGTGAGTGGCATTAGAAATAACATCTAAATCATTGTGTTCTATCGAAAAACTATGTATTAGATCAATATTCTTTTCAGAATTAGTTAAAGCTATGACAGTACTGCTCCAAGATTCAACCCAACGAGTATTATCTTTAGTTGGAGATTGTGATTGGACTATTAATCCGATATCAGTCCCCGAAACACCTTTAAAATCGAGAATTACATCCGCTAATGATGCCGCAATTACTATAGCACCCAAGACACCCTTTTGGCTTAGCACAGGGGCTATAGCATATTGGAGGCAATTATTCGAGCAATCAATAAGTGTAGTGGGTTTTTCAGTTGCAACAACAGCAGAAACAGATGAATAAATATTTAGGTTGAGTTCAGTATTATTATTTCGCCGGAATTGAGTAATCTTTTTTCCATCAGAAGTTACTATAGTAGCAACTTCTATACCCATATTTAGTTCCAAACTATAACTTAAAGGATCGAAGTTATCAATGGCGCTTTTCTGACGTTGAAAATCAAAAGCTGCTTGCGTTGTTTGTAATGAAGCGATAAATGTACTTAACATCAGAAGCCTATTGCTAAACTGGTTAAGCAAAGCTTGAACTTGTACAGAATATTGTTTCTGTAAGTTATCACGACGTTCTGTGATTTGATTTTGTAATTCTAAATAGTTTGATGAGATAAATATACCAGTAACCATTAGCAATATTAAGCTTGTAAGCAATAATGCCTTCCATTTTAAGCTAATAAAAATGCTAATACTACTTGACGATCGCATTTTATGTATGGATAGTTATACTAAAATCGTAAGGAAACAAGAAAACCGAACATATCCCAATATTGTACGGTTTTGAAAGAGTCAACATTCCCATCAGGCCCAAGTGAACCCTCGGATGGAAGCCAAGCCGTGCCATTAACATAATTATACTCTGCCCTAATCATCATCCAAGGTGAGATATCATAGCGTAAACCAACAGTCAAAGTTTTAGCAAACTGGCTAAAGGCGGGTAAATAAATACCTGCCATAGCGGCTGAATACTGTGCTGTTTTACCATTCATATCATTAGTATTTGGATACATTGCATCATATCGTGCCATGAGTTCCCACTTTGGAGCAAAGCGATACGCGGCTTGGAAATAATAACTTTGTCCAAACCAATCAAAGTCAAGACCATTCAAGCCTATAGCAGGGTTATCCAAACCAGATCTCTGAAAATTGTTAATTTGATATTCACTGGAAAAAGTCCATTTTTCTGTATTATATTGTGCTGAAAAAACTACAGGATTGAATGAAATTGAGCCTCTTTGCGGTTGCGGGACATAAAGTGAAAATGCTGAATAATCCGGATTATAATCCATAGAAGTATAGGCACCCGATAGTGCCAGCCTTAAACTACCATCATAGGTCTCGTAATTAAGCCTTCCTACGAAAGAAGGATTAGGCTCCAAATATCCTGGAAAGTTTTGATATAAAAAAGAATATTGAGTATCAGTATCATCAGTGCGCGCGTAACCGCCAAATAACTCCAAAGTTATATTTCCCCAAGGTTTGCGTGATTCGCCATAAACCATTACTCCATCCGCAGAAATAGTAAAGTCTCTAGTACCTTCAAAGTAGATTGATTGTGGTAATAAAATACTTGGACGTGTAAAAGCAACATCACGTGTATCATTATACAATCCATAAGGTTGACGGACACGACCAGCCCGAATCCCTACCCGGAAATCATTTTCGAATTCTGAGCTGTAGTCCAAGAGACCAAAATCTATGACGGGTGTTCCATTATGCCACTCACCGGCTCGCCTCGAAAGAATCTGCATTGAAAGACGTAAGTTTGGACTGGGTGACCAAGAACCGTTAATCCCAAGTTCAGTAAAAGCAAAGCTAGGATTAGTAATGCTTGAACTAAACATATTGTTACCCGATGTTATAAACATAGTTTGAGAAGCAAAACCATGAATCTGTATATTATCGAATAATTCAATAGCATGTACATTACAGCTAGAAAAATAAATAAAGAAAGAAGCATAGCTCCAACGATGAGCAAGTTTACTTAAAATGTAAGTTAAGGTTTTAAATTTTTGATATATTTTATAATTAAATATGATAAAAAAATCGATTAAATTAATATAAAAAAGCATCAGGATAAAAAAAGAAAATACTAGAATATAAACTAAATTAAGTGACCAAAACCACAAATATTTAGGTATTAAATATCTTATTACATATGATGGTGATCTTTTTTTCATTGATAAGATAAAAAATAAAGATTATTCCACAGGGAGAATGAAAACATTGTCATCATGTGTTTCCTTGGGCAAATAACCTATCGCTCCTGGCGTAGAAGCTATGCGTACTAGCATTTCCTGTTCAGAACTAAGAACGGTTGGTGATTGGCCTGTTCCAGAATAAACCAACCTATCCCAAGCAGTTCTAAGTTGGTGTGGAAAAATATGTAAAATCTGTTTACAAAATAGGGTATTAAGATGACTGTCGTCAGGTAATACAAACACCCTAATAGCGCTGCCATCCGACCATGTTGTTGATCGCATACCAAAGATAGCAGATAGTGCATAGCGAGAAATCGGTGTTTGCACAATCGTACCTTTATGAACTGCTACGACAACATCCTCAGCAAGTGCGAAATTATTTATTATCAGCAAAGAAAAAAAGAAAAGCCTATACTTCCCAATAAATAATTGGAAATATTTAGCCAGACTTTGGATTATATCGAATGGCAAATCGAAAATCCTTTAATTATAAAGAATGACTATCCAAGATTATCATCCATATTCAAAGGTATAATAGAAAAAATATTCTTTATTCATACAATTATTAATATAGAAAAAATTAAACAAAAATATTTAATTTCTTTTACTACATGGTATATAAAATTCATATCCTAAATATGCTAATTTCTATACCAATCCTATCAAGCTGTCCATTATTTTTTATTGGCTAAAAGATTTGCTAATCCGACAGCATTAGACCCCAGTTTTTTTGCAATTATTGAACATTCTTGCGCCTTTTTTAAGTCTCCTAGGTAGTAATACGCTAATCCAGCATCATAGTAGACTTTAGGATTTGTTCCTGCTTTTTTTAAAGCTTGGTCGACCTCGGCAAGGGCTAAATCCTTTTGATTCATATTAGCTAAATAATATGCATACAAAGCGTTGACCATTCCATCTGTTGGAGCATAATTTTTTGCACGAATAAAGTAACATGCTATTGTGTAGGTCATATCCTCACCACCTTTTATTTTTTTTACACGAATCCCTAAATCTGCAAGTGATTGTAATGCCCTGTGATGATTAGGAAACGCCCTTAAAGTATAATCTAGATCGTGAGTCATACTACCAGTATTCCCTCTAGTTAATGTTGCAACTTCAGTAGTGAAATGTCCCATTTCAACTAGTTGTAGAGGAGAAGGATTTCCAGTCCTTACAGCCGGATCTCTATAGTCAAATGGACCGTATTGACCAGGATTACCTCCGTTTGTACTTCCTGTTGGATTTGGGCAATCTGTATTTATAGCATAAACTGTGACGTTTTGAAAAAATAAAATCGTTGCAATGAGACGGAAGTACACTATAAATTTCATAATTTTATCTTTTCTTTAAATAACGTTAATTACTTTAATATTGAATTAAGAAGATCAGCTAACTTTTCCGTCATTTTTTGTCTAGAATATTGGGTCAAATCAGAAGCATAATTCGATAGAGATTCTATTGTATTAAGTTCATTTAAATAATTTACAAATGTAGTCTCAATTTCTTCACTTAATGCAATATCACATGTCTTGTGATTAGGATATCTAGACAAGATTTTTGCTGTATCTCCCTTTTTGTCAATTAAGCCGAGTATTGGTCGTCCTGTGCGCAAATATTCATATAATTTAGCAGGAATCTGGTAATTGCAATTTGCAGCTTGAAATAAAATCAAGCCATCTGAGTCTAACATTTCAGCTAATGCTTCAATATAAGGCAGAGGTGGAACTAATTTTACTATATCCTCTAAATTATTAGCATTAATCATAGAACTGAATAAATCATCATGACACGTCGCCCGAAAAATAATATTAACCGTCGAACTAGTTATCAAACCTGATTTTTTTAGATGTGATATAGCTTTGAAGAATGGTCGAGGATCTCTTTCAGATGGATAGATTATCCCGCTATGTAACAGCGTAAGTGGCCTATTTTTATTTATTGGATGCAACTTCCTGAACTGAAGTGCTTGCTGAAAAGATTCTTCGTCGTAACCATTTTCAATCAGATGTAATCTTTCTTTGTTGACAATTGCGGGATGCTTGTTAATAAAATCCAAAACCGCACTTGGACTCGTAAAACAAATAGCCGAGGCATACTTTGCTATCCTATCTTCAATCCATTTAAACGATTTCCATTGTATAGGATTCTCAGGATAACCATCTTGTGCCATAGGATCACGTAAATCAGCAATCCAAGGAATTTTAGTCATGCGATGTAGGACATATCCAATCAAATGCGCGGTAGCTATGGGATATGTAGACCAAATTATAGTAGGTCTAAATTTGTGGGCTAAACATATACCTTGTGCCAATCCAAATGGTAACCAACTAATCCATCTATCAGGGATCACAAAATAAATAGGATAACGCCCCATTATTGAAAGGTGTTGTTTAGTATCTAGTGCAAAAGTTCTTCTAACGATTGTATTTGGAGAAATATCATTCAATTGTTCTTGGCTTATTTCCTCATAGGCCCTTTCATTAACACTTAAAACTATAGGTTGCCATCCGTAAATAGGCAAATATTGACAAAACTTCAATGTCCGTTGTATTCCGCTACTTCCTTTTAGGGGCGGAAAATGGAATGCTATCATCAAAACTTTCTTATCCATATAGATCAAATTTTTTTATCAATGGGCAAAATAAAATTTTTACTTACCCAATTGATTGTTAGTTCGTTAACCTTTTGCCTCCATATGCGACTAGAAAATGTATGATTAGCTTCTTTAATTACGGATGTTTCCACTTTCGCTAAAGATAAAGCTTTATTCCAATCTCTATTTGTCTTTACTAATTGCTGAAATTCCTGTGCAACCAGATCGTTACCGCTAAGTATTATCAAAACTCTACATGAATACTGATTTAACCCATCTAGCATGCGACTTATGAAAGTTTGATCATTGCTAAGGGTAGCTTCTGCATTCATTATTTTTGAGTGCCACAATCTGTTTGATACTATTTTAAATATTGTTGATAATATTTGTTTTAATGAATCAATTATATCAACTTTGCCAGAAGACAATTTTATCCAAAATGCTTTTTGTAGGAATCGTGTGAGATAATAGTGCTTTAATCTCGCACTATTAGCGCCTATCTCCGTATGTACCCACGGATTAAGTAAGATTATTCCACATACTCTAATATCAGTATATGCATAATATAAGGTTGCAGATGCTGCATCACATAGACCCCATATAATTACATTTTCAACACAATCTATTGATGAAATTAAAGCACTAACTGCTGACCTTAAATCATCATTTAACTCTTCAAAACCCCTTGAATCCCCCTCGCTATCTCCCATACCGCGATAATCAAATCGAAGAGAAGGGATTCCATTTTCTGCTAAATTTCTAGCGAGAAGAGTAAATTGCCTGTGACTCCCCGCACGATATTGTGGACCACCTACAACAATCAAAACTGCCGCTGTTGACTGTTTCTGGGTAGATGTGATTATGCCTATTAATCTACAACCCTTACAATCAAAGACGATAGGCATCTCGTTGTACTTCATGGCAATCAATTACATATGGCTTTAGTTGTTTGGACGATCAATTTGTGTGATTCTATTATTTCTTGTGAATTCCAGAACTGCTCGCCTTGTACGCTTTCTGCAATAATACTAATTCCACGGTTTTTCCAACATTCAATTACTTTACTACTTGATGGTGAGAATTGATTTGAAGAAAACATTGAAATTTCGAACCAATAGATCGGACATGGAATTGCTGTATTTAACAAATCCATTTTATCAATAGATAAAGCTAGACTTGATGATAAGGTATACCCACCTATTTCAACGGATTCACCTGATACTATTTTATCTCGTAATTGCTTTATTCCTGTGCGTTCTTGTTTAGAAGCCAACATTTCAGTTGCAACTCGAATCCTTAAGAATTGATTTATAAAGTTAGCGCCATTAATTATTGGTTGCCAAAGAATAATTCCAGCTATATTGACAAACTTTTGACTTATATCCACTGCAAGCATCCCCCCCGTCCGCAGACCCCACAATATAATTGGAACATTCATTCTGTTTGTTAGCCAATCAATTGCTATTTCTACACACCTTCTCCAATTATCCCAACTAGCATCTTCAAAATCCCCTGTACTATCACCACAGCCTAATAAATCAATCTGCAACACCGCGTAACCTTTACTAGCAAATTCGCGAACTTGGAGTGCAGCCATACGACGCGATTTATGCATTTCTTCAGCAAAAGGATGTAAATATAAAATACTAGCTTCTGGCTTTATAAATGTTGGAATGGTAAAATTACAAAATAACCTATCGTCACCAAAAGGCAAGAAGAAAGGTTCGATATTGAATAAAAGTGGATCAGCCATTCAATTTTATTTCCACAAACTCAACTAAACTCCCAAGACTTTGAAAGTTTTCGGAACTTATTTCATCATCATATATTGTAAAGCCAAAACTTTCTTCTAGGGAAGTTATAATGCTTACTACCGCCATAGAATCTAATTCGGGAATTGCCCCAAGTAGTGGACTTGTCAAAATGAGGTCACTCATAGACGCACTTAAATTAAGATTCTTTATTATAATTTGTTTGACTATATCTTGAGTCATTGTGATTACTAATTTTCCGACTTTAACAGATTTAATACTAAATGTTTGTGAATTATCACATTATTCTATTTACCTGTCAAGTATGACGTATATCTCATAATTCCAAAAAACCTCAGTAATGATGAATTAAGATACTTAAAGTGGTATATTTCTTATGCTATTTACTACGTGAAAATATAAATAAATAAATCGCAAATCAGGCATGTATAAGAAATATAGGATATTATTGTTTTCTCATTATATTTTGAAATAGCATTGGCACGAAGCGAGAAACTATTTTAGTATAAGGCGTAAACCGTGGTAATTGATATAGATCGCTTTTATTTCCCGCTACGCCCCATTCTGTAGAAAATGCAGCTTGGAACCCTAGCTGCCTAATGATAGTAGCTTGTTCAAGATGGTAATCTATATTTTTCTTTCCATTCGGGTAAGCGAAAAACCTAATCTTTTCACCAATAACTTCTTCCAAAAAATCTCGTCCATCTGCAATTTCTCGCATAGCCTCTTTTGGATTTAATTTTGCTAAAATTGGGTGATGAACCGTATGACCGCCAATTTCCATATCGGACTTTCGCAACCGTTTAAGTTGGTCGGTACTCATCATAAGGTCGTTTGATGGCTCTTCGGCAGCTAACGTATCAATAAGCATATCAGAAAAACGTTCCCTTTCAATTAGCGGAAGATACTTTACAAAACTTAAAATAGTATTTATAGCCTGAGTTTTTTCACTTATAGTTTCAATACTAAATACTCCAATTCCGTAATTTGTTAAATCTATATAATTCAAACGTGCAGTGCGTATAGCATGAATAATACTGTCATTAAACATGCGGCCTCCGTCCAAATATGCCGTTGCAATAAAAAATGTTGCATGAAGGTTATGTTTTTTTAATATTGGTAATGCAATATTAAAATTATCTGCATAACCATCATCAAAAGTAATGCATGCTGCACATGATGGTAGAGAATTTGTCCTTAGCCTCTTTATGGCTTCGCCAAGCGGTAGAACATTGAATATTTTACTTAATTGAGCCAGTTGTAAATCGAACGAGTTTGCAGTAACCTCATTTGGAAATAAGGGATCTTCTACATTAAGAACTCTATGATATATTAATATGCTCAGCTTGGCTCTTTCACCACTTGGTGACAAGATTTTTCCTGTTGCTCGATATAGGTTGCTCAGCATTTATGTCTACTTTTTATAAGAATATTAATTCAGCTAAATTCTAATCCATTCGCAATTGGATATATCGATTTCACAACCAATTGCTTTAAAGCTTAGTCGTCGGGCATGGGTTGCTTCATTTAAGGGAACGGCATAAAATGTTTGCTATCCTTTACATTTTTACGATTCTTACTTGATGAAGCGGACAGACCAAGTGATATGCATTTGTTGATTTAATCACATGAATTGATTAAAATGAAGACTTTTATTTCGTGGAGAGCATGAAATGCGTCGTTCCCTAGTGGTTGGTAATTGGAAAATGAATGGCAGCCGCGATAAGACGCGGACGCTTCTTGGTGATATTTTGTCAGGTTTAGGTCAACTCGCCAATGTTGATGTCGGAGTTTGCCCGCCTTTCGTTCATCTTCCCGATGCAAGTGAGTTGCTGAAAGGTTCCTCAGTGCTTCTTGGCTCTCAGAATGTTGCTGATCAAGACGAGGGGGCATTCACTGGTGAGATTTCCGCTCCGATGTTAAAGGAAGTTGGATGTTCTCTGGCGATTGTTGGTCACTCGGAACGCCGCATGGTTTACGGCGAGTCCAGTGCATTAGTTGCTGTCCGCTATGCCAAAGCCATTCAACATGGAATTATTCCAATCTTGTGCATCGGCGAAACACTTGAAGAGCGTGAATCTGATCGCACTTTTGATGTAATTGGCGAACAGCTTGATGCCGTTCTTAATACTTCTGGTGTCGCTTCTTTGACCAAGGCAGTCATTGCTTATGAACCTGTTTGGGCTATTGGCACAGGTAAAACAGCCTCAACAGAACAAGCTCAAGAAGTCCATGCTTGGATCAGAGCCAAAATTGCCAAACTTGATGCCGGTGTCGCAGAAAAAATTCAAATCCTCTATGGGGGAAGCGTAAAGGGCGACAATGCGGCAGCTTTGTTTTCAATGCCTGATATCGACGGCGGACTGATCGGCGGCGCTTCGCTGGATGCCAACTCGTTCTTGAAAATTTGTCAGTCGGCCTAGGTGTCTTATGGTTCAGGTACTTACCGTTTTACATGTTATCGTAGCCATTGCAATTATCGGCATGGTTCTCCTTCAGCAGGGGCGTGGTGCTGATGCAGGTGCAGGTTTCGGAGGCGGAGCATCCAATACGGTATTCGGAGCTAGGGGGACTGCCTCTTTCCTTTCCCGTAGCACCGCTATTCTTGCGATTTTGTTTTTTTCGACCAGCATACTTCTTGCATATTTAGGCGCTAGGCAAGATAATAAAGCCCCTGATATTCTGGATGTTCCGGCTACCGGGCAGGTCAAAACCGATCTTCCCCCAATAGGGGTACAACCGAGTGCCCCGCCTGTGAAAAGTGATCTTCCAGATCAGCCGCCACCTGTTACGCCAATTCAGCCACAGGGTGGAAAATAAAAGTCAAATGCGGATGTGGTGAAATTGGTAGACACGCCATCTTGAGGGGGTGGTGACGAAAGTCGTGTCGGTTCAAATCCGACCATCCGCACCAATCAAACATACCGTTCAATCAGGAGACAATAGTCTCCTGTGTTTATTGTGGAATCGATTTAAACGTATGGTTTGGCAAAGTCTTCAGTTCGTTTTTTGTTAAGCCAGAGTAAACAAATCTTGTCGTAAACTAATTTATCGGTATACTGTTAGATTAAAAGGGGGCGACATGGCTTCGACGTGGATCGCAAAACCCAAGGTGCATGCCGAGGTGCAGGATACCTCGCTAAACTATCTGCAAACAATTAGTTGCCAACGACGACAACTACGCTCTAGCTGCTTAAGTCAGCTAGCCTTCGGCCAGCGGCCCGCTTATAGGCGGCTGGTTCCGGGGGTAACCCAATTGTAAGCTCGCGCTGAAGCTCTTCCGGGGTGGATGCGCTAAACAACACCGGAATCGTCGGTTGTTCTCCCTGCCGCTCGGGCGGAGACCGACTAAAACCAATGAGCAGGATAAGCATGTAGATCCGAAGGCGGAGGATTTGCGGACGCGGGTTCAATCCCCGCCGCCTCCACCAAATAAATCAATATGTTGAATTAATGTAGGCACACAAAAGGCACATTTTGCAACATTTGCTTTAGTTAGAAATAAAAAAAGCCTGTAGATCGAAAGACCTACAGGCTTTTTTTATTTATGCCTTTCAACTTCGATAATTTCTATTTTTACAAACCAATGCGGAAAAGTTCCAAGCATTACTGGGTTTTTAGTTTCAATGTCATTCCACAGTCTTAAACTTTTCTTCAAAAATACAGGCCAATAACACATTGTTGTTCATCTAGGCAGCTTGAGCCTGAGTAACGAAATGGGAAGAAACACAACATCAATACCAAACTCGTTCGGCACATCTAGCCAACCCATCTCGACATATGGTGGCATAAAACCGTTACATCAATACCTATACCATAAATCAGGTTTTCAAAGCTTCCGCTATTTGTTGATCGGCAAATTCTTCGTCCGACTCGCCCCAAGCGAACATTTGCTTTTCTACAATACAAATTTTTTTCTTAAACGGACAATGTATTGGAATTACAACTTAGCAAGCTTTCCCAGTACAATGTCCCTGTGTCGCCAGACTTGCCGAATTTCGGCAAGTCCGGTTTCACTCAGTCAGATTGAATTATTGCAGTCAGGCAGCCTGTAGGGTTTCCACAGGCTCCGCCTCGACCACCGACAGCACCTGGCCTTCCCCGTCCAGTTCCAGCGTGAAGCACTTGCCGAACAACTTGGGGCAGCCCGCAAACGACGGTAACAGGCGTTGAAGCGCCTTGGCCGGGTTTGCCGAGGTGTTGGCGACCACGAACTTCTCGAATGACCACTCGTCTTCGTCCTTGACCGACTCGTTGAAGCTGTCATACTCGTCAAAGCAGGAACTGGCCTGCCTGACCACGCAGCCGGACGCATCGCCCTTGGGTACGATGAACAATCCCATGTCCTCCCAGTACAGTGAATCGCCCTCAATGTCCACGCTGTCATCGCCAAAGGTCAGGCGGTATTTTTCGCAGAAGGCCGTGTTTCCACTAACCCACTGGCCGTTAAAGTAAGCCCTATGGGTTTCACCGATGGTTTCCACTTGTACTGCTTGCTTGGTGAAATCGACCAGATGGCGGAATAGCCAATGGCCTTTGTCCAGCGGATTGTCATACACAAGCATCTCCTTGTGCCAAGCGAACATCCACGGCGTTGCGCCTGTCTCGTCGTCAACGGACTCCAGTTCGGCGACGGTGACTTTGCCTGTTTCCACGTCCTCGCGGGTGACCAGACCGGCCGGTTCAAGATTCACCGGGCTGCAACCTTCCTTGATCGGATAGTGCTGGATGTAAGCCAGCACCCCTTGGGGAATCACCGGCACGTCGTTGAGCAGTGCCAGACAATCCCACAGTCTGAGGGTTTCGTAGCCTTCCGCGAATTCGGCAGGTGAAAGCGTATCTTTCAATGCGTTGATTTTCGCTATGGCCTCTTGCCGGACAACCTGCTTGACCCGTTGGATGACAAGATCCTCGTCGATCAGCTTGTCGCGGTCGGGCAGACGGGCATGGAACTGCCGCGAATCCAGATGGACGATGTTGACATTCAAATCCCCGCGCCAATGCCCTTTTGTGCGGTAAATCGGCAGCCCTTGCAGGCAGATTTGCAATTCCTGCACCGAGTCTGTCCAGCTTTCGCCTGAACCGAAACCCTTCAGGCACACTTTGCCGATTTCGGTGTCTATGAATTCCTTGCCGGAATTCAAGGCCCACGGTCGATGTAATGCCTGCCCGTTGAAGATGACCGGGATCGGGAACCACTTCGCCAATTCGGACAGGCACGAGGCGACTTGGCTGGCGTCGGGTTTGAAGTCGCCCAGCCTGACCGTCGTCACCCCTCCCCAGCAGCGGTTGCCGATGGATTCGGCGGTGAAGAAAATGCCACATTCCAGACAGTCATATACGCCTTCGGCATCAGGCCCTTGCACATTGGCCGAACCGCAACCGCAGACATCGCCCTCGAAACGGGACTCGACCGGACAGCACACCCAAGGGCTTACCTTGACCGGCTTGAACGACAAAATATCCGCCGTGGGCATGGACACGCGCCCGCCCTTGCTTTCCACCTCTAAGTGCCTGCATGAGAACATTTTGCTTTCTGATGCGAAGATGACGAAAAGTTGTCCAAATCAGCAAAAC
>CAIWDB010000443.1 GCA_903911305.1 uncultured Methylococcaceae bacterium
AGCGTCCACGCAAGGTATTGGCTAGGCTTTCCAAAGAAGGTGTCGCAGAACCCATTAGAATTGGGATGCGCTTTTCCCGTGCGCGCATGATCGCCACGTCGCGGGCGTGAAATCGGAAACCTTCCTGTTGTTTGAACGATGAATCATGTTCCTCGTCTAGGATAATCAGTCCGGGTTTTGCCATGGGTATGAATACGGCGGAACGGGTACCTAACAAGATGGACGCTTCACCCCGCTGCATGGCAAGCCAAGAACGGCAGCGCTCGGCATCTGAAAGACCAGAATGAAACACCACCAAAGGTGCGTCAAATCGGGCGCGGAAGCGGGCTTCCAGTTGGGGGGTGAGGTTGATTTCAGGCACTAGGATCATGGCCTGCTGACCTCTTTCCAGCACCTGTTCCAACAGCCTAAGATACACTTCTGTCTTGCCGCTGCCGGTGACTCCTTCCAACAAAAAGACTCCATATCCACCTAAAGCCCGAAGTACGGCATTGATTGCGTTTTGTTGGGCGGGATTTGGATTTGGCGGGTTGGCAGTTTGATGCTGTGCTTGGATGTCTGTTCCTTCTTCCACTTCTTCAAAGTAAGCCCATCCCTTTTGAACCAGAGATTGAGCGGGAGTCTTCCAGTCCCAGCCAAGATTTTTTAAAACTTTTTCCGAAATGCCATCGCCACTGCTTTTCAACATTTCCAGCAGCATGTTCTGACGAGTAGAACTTTTGGTCGCGCTTGCGATCCTCCCCGAATCGCTAAGGCAAAGCCGCCTTACTAACAAAGTTTTTGTCGTCCGAACATTTAGATCGAACATTTTGAAAATAGCCCAAGCTTTTTCGATTAAGGCACGGGCTGGTCCATTCCAGTCCCAATCCAGCTTGTTTAACTCCGATAAACCGATACCGTGCTTTCGCTCTTGCAATAGATCAAGCAACCTAGCTTTTAAATTTGGATGTGCATGAGATTCTGCCAGTTCAAACAATTCAAGCTGAGGTTCATGACGTTCGCAAGCATTTTGTCCCGCTTCGGTAATGCACAATCTGCGTTCTTGTCTGGCGATCTTCAATACGGTAGGGAAAGCAGTGGCGAAAACCTCGCCCAAAGGGTGGTGGTAATAGCGACTGGCCCAATTAAGGACAACGCAATCGTCTTGCGATAGCAGCGGTTGCTGATCAATCAAGCTATAAACGGGTTTAAGTTGAGTGTTGCCCTCTAATTTGTATTCACGAACTTCTAACAAATAACCGACAACGCTATCTTCACCTAGCCCAAACGGAACCTCAACTCTTATTCCCGGTCGCAATTGATGAGGGTCGATACCTTCGGGCGGCAAATAGTCAAAGCCCTGCCATAGCGGATAAGGCACTGCGATCTTAAGCACAAATTGTTTTTGGAAGGGAAGCCCATTTTCTGTCAACAAATTGTCATCAGGTTCCTTCATTATGCCTGAATGCCTTGTTTTATATGTGTTGTAGAAGATATCCACAAAAGCTGTGGATAAGTGTGTGGACACGCGTTAGATTATGTGTCCAAATTAGCGTGAATGCTAGAATTTTGTTGGACTGTAAACTTTTATACACAATTTAAATTAACTAATTTAAACAAAGACTTAAAATTTAGTATCCGTGTTAGGTTCAGCTTGGTGTGGTAGAATTCCCACTTGACAAATAAATTCTTTACACTGTGCATAAGTCTATTTAACAAATCTTTAATGAATCAACCGTTTAACCTTTAGAGCTAGACAACAAAGCATACTTTCCTAGAGGAGGAATGATGGAGATTGATCGTTTGAAGGTGCTTCGTACCGATGCCTCCGGCATGCCATTAGAGTGGATCGGTTACCAAGAAGCCGCCAAGCTATATTATCTTGGACAAGTCGCCTATTCCTGCGGCTCAAGCTTAATGACCTTGCATGGCGGATTTAACGCCAAGAATGGTCGACGCAGCTTGTTGGAGATCAACTCCATCATTGCCACGTATAGCCATGACGGTATCCGCAAGGTTCATGAAAATTACCATCCTCCGCTAAGCAATCAGGCATTGTTTCGCCGTGACGACCATCATTGCTTATACTGTGGGCAGCGCTTCCATGCCGGGGCTTTGTCCCGCGATCATATCACCCCTTTGAGCCAACGGGGAAAGGACGCTTGGAACAATGTCGTGACTGCTTGCAAGCGTTGCAACAACCATAAAGCGGGACGCACTCCCGAACAGGCGGGGATACAGCTTTTAGCCATTCCTTTCGTGCCTACCCATGCCGAATTTGTCTATCTTCAAGGGCATCGTGTGTTGAGTGACCAAATGGAATTTTTGAAGGCCCACTTTCCACGCAAAAGCCCATTGCATAAACGTATGAGTTGATTCGGCTTGGAGTGGCGAAGCTTTCCTTATTCCTCAAGGCAAGCCTCGCCACTTCTATTTTGTTGTCAATTCCGAAAATGGCACATTCATGATGGCATATTCCTGCCAGCCCTCGCAATCGAAATGCCACCACTCACGCGGGTGGACTTTAAATCGTTCGGCTTCCATCGCCTGTATTAACAAATCCCTCATAGACCGGGATTTTACCGAACCTCCTTTGTAATCCGGGTAAGCCTTCTCGTTCATTTCGTCAAATTCACTCGGCATGACGACTTCCTTACCGTTGGCAAGATAATACAGGCTAAGGTCTACCGTGCAACCTCGATTATGGCGTGAACCTTCGGCCGGATTGGCGACGAACAGGCGCTTGTCGCCGCTCACCGAGTCCCAGAAGATTTTGGTGACAGACCAAGGCCGGTAGCCGTCGAATATCAGCAGACCCAAACCCAAGGGCTGAAGCCTTGCATGTGCGCGTATTAGCGCCTCCGCCGCAGGTTTTTGTAGGAATACCCTGGCTTCTTGATAAACCGGTTTGCCTAGGAAGTTGTTGGCGGTTGCATAGCGTACATCCAAGCGTGGACCGCTTGGCATGGGATGGATTTCCACCAGTTCTGGCGGGCGAAAAAGGCCGCTTTCCACCGGTG
This sequence comes from uncultured Methylococcaceae bacterium, assembly GCA_903911305.1. Lineage (GTDB taxonomy): Bacteria > Pseudomonadota > Gammaproteobacteria > Methylococcales > Methylococcaceae > Methylumidiphilus. The sequence goes on from CAIWDB010000443.1 coordinate 3,000, forward strand.
GCCCTTCCGCGCTGGCGGTTGCCGTTAACGCGCCTAAGCAAGCGGCACAAAGCAAAGGGTATAATAGTTTCGCTGAAGTGTTGGTCATAAGGATAATTTGCGTTAGAAAATCTAGGAGTTCAGCCAGACTTGGCTTTTATACCGAGTTGGCCTTTGCTTATATTGTACGGCGCATTTTTACCAAGTTTTCAGGGATTATTGGCTTTATAATTAAATTCTACCCTAACCACGTTTTGCAGGAGACTCATCATGAAAAAATGGCTGCTGTGGCCTTTGCTCACAATATGGATAGGTCTTGCCTATGCCGGTATTTTAGTCGGCATTACACCGGACGAACTCCAAGCGATGCAATCCAAAGGGGCAGTGGTAGTGGATGTGCGCACACCGGAAGAATGGAAAAAAACGGGGCTTATACCGGGAAGCAAAGGGCTGACCTATTTCACCGCCTCCGGCGGATATGATAAGGAGGCTTGGATGAAACAATTGAAGGGTTTGGCTAACCCACCGAATCAGCCCGTTATTTTGGTATGCGCTAGCGGCACACGCAGCGCTTTGATCGGTAAAATGTTGGCGACCGAAGCAGGATATAGTCAGGTCTATCATCTGGACAAGGGTGTCCGGGGTTGGAGCGCGGAAAGCAAGCTACTGGAACACTAGTGGATTACGCCAAATCCAATCTTTATAAAGCTAAGTTATTGGGATTTAGCTTGAGCGGCTTTTTTTGCCGCTGCTAAACCGGCGAACCCTATTTCCCTCTTCTTTTCTTCAGAGAGGGGATTACGCTCATTCCACTCCAATTCGTCCAACGGCAATTCATCCAAGAATCGGCTTGGCTTGCAATCGGTCATTTCACCGTATTTTTTTCGATGGGTGCAATAACTGAACGTTAACTGCTTTTGTGCGCGGGTGATACCGACATAAGCCAAGCGTCGCTCTTCTTCGATGGCATTTTCCTCAATGCTAGTTTGATGGGGGAGTATGTTTTCTTCCATGCCCACCAAATACACATAGGGAAACTCCAAACCCTTGGCGGCATGAAGCGTCATCAAACTCACCCGATCACCGCTATTTTCCTCTTCTTGACGGTCGAGGATGTCTAGCAACATAATCTTGGCAACGACTTCTGCCAAGCTTTTATCCTCGCCGCTTTCTTCTTTGGCGAGTCGGCGCAGCCAGTCTAATAGTTCGCGCACATTGCCCATGCGGCGTTCGACTTGTAATTTACTGGTGCTATTGTCTTGCAGCCAGTCCTCGTAATTCAACGCTTTGATGAATTCGTTAATAACCGCGAAGGTGTCGCCACGCACGGAACGATCAGCTACATCCACCATGACCTCGGCAAAGTGGCGCAGCCTCTTGATTGCCGCCTCCGGCAAATTCTGCTCCAAACCCAATTCAAAGCAAGCCGAAAACAGGCTGACATGCCGCTGAGTGGCGTATTGTCCGAGCTTTTCCAAAGTCGTCGGGCCAATTTCCCGGCGTGGCGTATTCACCACACGCAGAAATGCCATATCGTCGTCGGGGTTCATAATCAGGCGCAGATAGGCGAGTATGTCCTTAATCTCCACATTATCGAAAAAAGAAGCCCCGCCACTGATAAAGTAGGGAATGTTATGCTCGCGTAAGGAACGTTCAAATAAACGCGATTGATAGTTGCCGCGATATAGAATGGCATAATCCGAGAACTGGGTGCTATGCCGAAATTTGTGATGGATAATATCCGAAGCAATTTGGCGCGATTCGGCAATTTCCTCTTTGGACTTAACTACTCTAGGCATATCGCCAGGCCCAAACGCACTCCATAAGCGCTTTTCAAATACATGAGGATTATTTGCTATCAAATGATTGGCGATTTTCAGAATGCGCCCGGTCGAGCGGTAATTTTGCTCCAACTTAATGACTTGCAGCCGGGGATAATCCTGTTGCAATTGGGTCAGGTTTTCCGGTTTAGCCCCACGCCAAGAATAAATCGACTGGTCGTCATCGCCCACCACGGTAAATTGCCCCAAATTGCCAGTCAGCAGCTTGACCAATTGGTATTGGGTCATATTGGTGTCTTGGTATTCATCGACCAATAAATAACGAATCTGATTGCGCCATTTCTCCAACACTTCGGCATGTTCTTGGAACAATAACACCGGCTGCAATATCAAATCATCAAAATCCACAGCGTTATAGGCTTTGGTCAGTCGTGTGTATTCTTCATACACACGGGCGGCAATCACATCATCGGGTGAACCGCCCTCCCCTATCGCTTGTTCCGGCAATATACACTGGTTTTTCCAACGGCTGATTTGCCAGCCATAATGGTCAACCTTTTCCATGTCATACACCTGCGGTTCATGCTTAATGATTTCTTTCAACAAATGCTTGCGATCATGATCGTCATAGATAGATATGTCAGATTTACAACCGAAAGCCTTATGTTCACGGCGCACAATATCACGGCCCAATTCATGGAACGTGGACACGCGCAAACCGCGAATATCTTTGCCCTGAACCAATTTACCGACACGAGATTTCATCTCCCTTGCCGCTTTATTGGTAAACGTCACCGCCGCAATATGCCGGGCCGGTATGCCTTGTTTGATTAAATAGGCGATTTTCTCGGTAATCACCCGTGTCTTGCCACTCCCCGCCCCGGCCAGTACCAGCAAAGGATGATCCAGCAGTTTGACGGCGGCGAGTTGTTGGGGGTTTAGCGTGGAGGGGTTGGACATAACGAATTATTGATTTTCTCGTTCCCACGCTCCAGCGTGGGAATGCAGTTATTGCGTTCTAACGCCATGACCGCTGGAGCGGACAATTTAGGTTCCCACGCTGGAGCGTGGGAACCAGAATAATAAACGTAAAAAACCAATCAAGTTGGAATGAATCCGATCATTGGCTTCAAGACAATTGGTTGTAATATCTAAGTCACTCATTTCACACACTG
>CAIWDB010000444.1 GCA_903911305.1 uncultured Methylococcaceae bacterium
CAGTTGGTAGAGCACAGGATTGTGATTCCTGTTGTCGTGGGTTCGAGCCCCATCGGTCACCCCACCATTCGGGCCATTAGCTCAGTTGGTAGAGCAGCGGACTCTTAATCCGTTTGTCGTAGGTTCAACCCCTACATGGCCCACCATAAATATCAAAGGCTTACAGTCATTTGACGGTAAGCCTTTTTGTTTTTCCTAAAATCCTTCCTAAAATAATTTCATTTTACCGAGTCTACGGAGCTTGGTTTTCGGTCATAGGTGGCTACCATTGCCGCTGATTTATGGCCTGAACCTTTCTGTTTGTCACCTTCATCATCGCTAACCCCTTTTGCTTTGAGGTCATGAAAATGAAAGCGGTTCTCCTCTCCAAACTCGGCTTGAATCTTCTGCATCAATCTTTGCCATGATGTGTCGAAGGTGGTTTCTAAAATTTGTTGGCCGTGGCTGTCGGAAAAAAGTATCGTGGTGCTCACTGTCCGCTCCTTGTTGATGCATGTCGCCACAGCCGCTCTTAGTCGCTCGCTCCAACGGACAATATTAGTTTTGCTTCCTTTGGTTCGGCGAATCCGAAGCCCCTCTGCTAAGACATCATGCCGCGTTAATGCAAGCACTTCACCTTTTCTAGCTCTGCACAAATAAGCGACCTCCATTGCGGGCCTGATGTACCATGGGGATTCAGCCTGATTGAATACAAGGCTGTACATTTCGTCTGTAACGTATAGCTCACGGGCTTTTTCTTGATTGCGACTAACGCCTGTCGCAGGATTCATTTTGACAATCCCCCTTTCATAAGCCCAAGAGAAGACAAGCTTGATAAAGGCTAGCTCGCGATTGGCCTGAACTTTTGCTGTACGGCGATCCATGTACTTCCTAATGACAGGCGCAGTGATCTTGTCCACATCGCTCTCGCCAAAGTTGCCAGTCTTTGTTGGAGTAGCCGTTATGATTTCAGCATATCTGGCATAATCTTTCTGGGTTCTGGCTGCCTTTTCTTTGAACGTGGGTGAAACAAGGTATTTGTCAAAAAGCCATTTTAACGTCCGGCGAGTTGCTTTTTCAGCGGTTATGGATTCATAAGCCTCCCAAACCTTCGAAATTGGCGCGTCTCCCGGACAAAGTACGATTTCCCCTTTAAATTGCCCGTCATTCCATGGCTTGTAGATATATCGCCCTTTGGCTAGATAGACATATTTTGGTAGTGGCAATTGTGATTTTCGATGTCTGCCCATGTCATATGAACTCGATTTCTTCTGATGGCGTTGATTCTTTACCACCAATCAGAACTTTGTCAACTGCTGCAATGGTCGTACATATCCTTCCCCCCTTCCCATAGACATAAGGAATGCGTATATTTTGAAGATGGCGCTCAAGATCGAGCCTTCGGCTAAAACCTAGCCAATTTTTGAGATCATCTTCACTAAGCAAGTGCTGGGGGTTGGAAGTCTGTGTGCTTTGCATCCAAATATATCGCTCAATTATTTTCAAAGGGTTCTGCCCGAACCGTGAACTGTGATTAAGAGATGATAAGTGCAACACGAAGTCTGGTGGGTTGAAAAAGATTCATTAAATGAGCAAACATTTTCAAGATTGGATCGCAGTCTTAAGCTGATAGCCATTCCAACGAATTCATTCCATATTTTATTGCATCAGCGCAGAATCTCATTTTGATATAATTACATTTCTGAAATGTTTACCTGTCCAGCAATGGGCCGCCCAAGCTTTCAACCTGATTCGTGCAGGTTGCAACCTTGCTCAAAGAGAGAGCAGTGACTTATGAAAACCGTCCGCGACGCATGCCAACTGCAACCTAACGCCTTGTCTATCAAGCTCAGCGATCAGGTCGAGCAGCTTGATGAGTTAATCACCGCAGAGGGAAATGGCGCGGCCTTCTTCGAGAAGACGCACATTACCCAAGGGATGCAGGATTTGATCACTGAAGGGATTGCCCGGTTGGCCTGCGCATCGGCGCAAGCAATCTTCCATCTTAAGCAAGCCATGGGCGGTGGTAAAACCCATTTGCTCGTTGGTTTTGGCCTACTCGCCAGGCATCCGGAATTGCGCAAGACCTATTGCGCAGGAATGCCCCATGCATCGGCCTTTTCCAGTGCCAACATTGCTGCTTTTAATGGTCGCAACAATCCCGAACATTTCTTTTGGGGCGAAATCGCCAATCAACTCGGCAAGGGAGGCCAATTCAAGGCATTCTGGACGGGAGGACCCAAAGCCCCAGACGAGAAGGATTGGCTAACCCTATTCGAAGGCGATCAGCCCGTACTTGTTCTCCTTGACGAGATGCCGCCCTATTTCCACTACCTCGACACCCAGAAGGTCGGGAATGGCACGGTTGCCGACATAGCCACCCGTGCATTTGCCAACCTGTTGACGGCGGCGGGTAAGAAGAAAAATGTCTGCGTGGTCGTTTCCGATCTCGCGGCAGCCTATGACACCGGGGCAAAGCTCATCAATCGCGCACTGGAAGACGCACGTTCCGAACTGGGCCGCCAAGAACGCAGCATCACGCCCGTCGATCTTGCCGCCAACGAAATCTACGACATCCTCAGGAAGCGCCTGTTTAAATCGCTACCCGACCAATCCGAGATTGGCGACATTGCCGACGCCTTTGGGCGCAAGCTGGAACAAGCCGCAAAATCCAAAACCGCCAACCGGGGTGCGGAGGCGGTCGCCGACGAAATAGCCGCCACTTACCCTTTCCATCCCCGGCTCAAAAACGTCATTGCGCTGTTCAAAGAGAACGAGCAATTCAAGCAAACCCGTGGCTTGATCGAACTGGTCTCGCGCTTGCTCAGGTCGGTTTGGGATCGACCCGCCAACGATGTCTTTCTGATCGGCCCGCAACATTTCGATTTAGGCATATCCGAAGTGCGCGACAAGCTGACTGAAATCTCCGGTATGCGTGACGTGATCGCCAAAGACCTTTGGGACAGCCAGCAATCCGCCCATGCGCAAATCATCGACTTGCAAACCGGCAAGGAAGCCGCCGCCCAACTGGGCGCATTGCTGCTGACCGCCAGCCTTTCCACCGCCATCAACGCGGTCAAGGGGCTGACCCGCGAGGAAATGGTCGAATGCTTAATCTCGCCGCTGCGCGAACCTTCCGAATTTTTGGCTGCATTCGAGGCATTGGAAAAGCTTGCTTGGTATGTCCATCACACGCCGGAAGGCCGCTATTACTTCGACAGGCAAGAAAATCTCACCAAACTATTGCAAAGCCTAGCCAAGGACGCGCCGCAAAACCAAGTCGATGAGCTTGTTCAGCGACGCTTGCGCGACATGTTCAAAGCCAACCGCAAAACTGTTTATGACGATGTGTTGCCGCTGCCCTTGCTGAAAGATGCCACCGACCGGGTACGTCGGGGGCGGGTATTGCTGGTGTTCAGCCCGGACTCGAAAATTCCGCCCGAAGAAGTCCAGAAATTCTTTGAAGGCTTGAGCCAGAAGAACAATCTCTGCGTCCTGACTGGTGAAAAAACTGCCATGGCCAGCGTGGAGAAAGCCGCCCGCCAGCTTTTTGCCGCACAGAAGGCCGATGGGCGCATACCCAAAGGCCACCCGCAGCGTGACGACCTTGAGCGCAAACAACAAAATTATGAGCAGGATTTCAATGCCACCGTGCTGAACCTGTTCGACAAGGTGCTGTTCCCTAGGCAACGGGCTGGTAGGCCAGCCGACCTTGCCCATAAGCCCTTGGACATGACCCGCGATGCCACCAAGCCATTTGATGGCGAGGAACAGATTGAAAAGACGCTGACTTCCAATCCCCTCAAGCTTTATTTGGATGTCGAAAAAGAGTTTGATGCCATTCTCGACAAGGCGCAGGATTTGCTGTGGCCTGAGAATCAAGACGAGGCGCGATGGTCTGACGTGGCTGATCGTTATGCCGAGCAAGCCGGTATGCCTTGGCTCCCTCCCAAAGGGTTGGAAAGCCTCAAGACCATCGCCTGCAATCGCGGCTTATGGGAAGACTTGGGCAATGGCTATGTGACCAAGAAGCCGAAAAAGAAGCGCACCTCCGTTCAGGTCATTGCCGATTCCGAACCCGATGACGCGGGACGGGTACGCTTGCGCATCAACCCACAAAATGCTGGCCCGGTGCCTCGCATCCATTATGCCGAAGACGGCCCGGTGACTGAGAATAGCGAACAACTGAAAGACCAAGAAATTACGACATCCGCTCTCCGTGTGAATTTTCTAGTGGCCGACCCTTCCGGTCAATATGAAAATGGCGATCCGGTGACTTGGGAGAATCGGCTGGTTCTGCGCAATAAACTTGCCGAAACCGACGGTCAACGCACCGTCGAACTCTTGGTCTCGCCTAGGGGCGCAATCCGCTACACCCGCGACGGCAGCGAACCACGCGAAGGCATCCAATACACCGGAGAAGCCATAACCATCAGCGACGGCGATGAACTGTTCCGCGTGTTCGCCGAGGCCGAAGGCTTGGAGTCCAAAGCGGAATTCCGCTTCCCTGCCAAAGGCAAGAAAGGAGTGCAAATCGATGACGTGAAGCCGGGGCGGATGGTTTCGCGGACTGGCCGCAAGCTTGATTCGCGCAGCAAGACCTTTGCGGGGCTAAAACAGGCGGCAGAAAAATCAGCCACGTTTGAAGGCATCGTGCTAACCGTAGGCCAAGGCAGCCAAATGATTGCCGTCAATGTCGGTGAGATAGCCGTGGAAGCCGCCTTCATCGAGTATTTGCTTGCCAAGGTGCTGGAAAAGTTCACCCCGGAAACGCCAGTCACGATGACTTTCCGCAAAGCGCATTTTCAGTCCGGTCACGATCTTAAGGATTTTGCCGACAAGCTTGGCATTGATTTGCAGGCGTCGGATGTCGAGCAATGAGCGAACCCCCCGAAACTGTCGATTTCGGTGCGCCGGACCGCTTCGGGGCGCATCTATTCCGCGTCGAAATCCCCGCCTCCCGTAATGATCCTGTCTTGATTGTCGAAGACTACGGCTATCGAGGACAGGAAGGCGGCATTCCGCGTGAAGAACTACGGGTTTTGTTGCAACGCCCGGTCTGGTCGGGCATCGCCGACAGCGCACGGCGCGAGTTCAATGCCCGGTTGAAAGCCGCCAAAGTATCCACTTCCCGCTGGCATACTGGCTCTAACCGGGTGGATCGCTTGCTCGGCAAGGAACTTTGCGTACTGGCTTGGGCGGCGGAGACGGCGAACGTCGAACTCATCCCCGTCATTTGCAGCAAATGGTCTGCGCTGCGCCCGGAAGAACGCTGGTGGTTGTTTTCCATGACCGTGGCCGAGGCGGGTTTGATCGATGACACCCAACGCGGTTGGCGACGGGCTTTGTTTCATGCTCTCTCCGATGGTGACAAACCTACGCAACGGCGTAAGCGGCCTCGTCCCGTCGAAACCGATTTATTCCAATTGCCTTTGTTCAAGGATGCCGAATGAGCCAGATTGTTACATCTTCCCAAGAACCCTCTCCCCCAACCCCTCTCCCGCAAGCGGGAGAGGGGAGTATTAAGCCCCTCTCCCCATCGGGGAGAGGGGTTGGGGAGAGGGGCTATGGGTTAGGGAGAGGTGACAATGAAAGCCACTTACCCCAACGGGGAGATGGGAGCGAAAAGCCCCTCTCCCCAGCGGGGAGAGGGGTTGGGGAGAGGGGCTATGGGTTGGGAAGAGGGGTAGAAAATCCCGATCACCCATACCTCACCGACTTGCTCAAAGACACCCCGGCCCTGATTGAAAAATTATTTCCCGTGCAAAAACTCTCCGCCGAAGCCTACAAGGAACAGATGGCAGTGCATGGAAAAACCCTCACCGCGTTGGGTAGCTATTGGAAAGGCCGCAAGCCGCTGATATTGAATAAAGCCTGTATTCTTGGCTGTTTGCTACCGGCCACCGACGACCCCACGCGGGACTTGGAAATCTTTGAAATGCTGATGGCGATGGACGATGCCTCGTTTGCTGTTCGTTTCGGGCGGATACCGCCGCGCAAATTGGTGGAGCGTGTCGAACTGCGCAACATCGCTCAATATTTTGAGATTGACCCGCCGGGTTCCCTACCCGAAGATGCCCCGTTAACCTTAGCCGATTATGCCGACGACAAAGGCAAGCTGCCCAAACTGGCTTGGCGCGAAGAAATACCAGACAAACAATGGCGCAAGATTGAAGCCCTAGCCCTGCCGCAAGTCCCCTACCGGCAACGGGTTTCACTCGCCAAACGCCCGGAGGAAGTATACGGGACGGTTCACGAGCATATTTGGGACGAGGTGAATGCCCATCTGGGAACCTTTGCCCACAGTTTCCCGGAATTGGTGGAGCAATTGGGCATCATGCGTTTCGGCCACCGGCCCCGCGTGGCGGATACCTTTTGCGGGTCCGGCCAGATTCCATTTGAAGCCGCCCGCTTGGGTTGCGATGTCTATGCCTCCGATCTGAATCCCATCGCTTGCTTGTTGACTTGGGGCGCATTGAATATTGTCGGCGGTTCTGCGGAAAGCCGAGCCGAATTGGAACAGCAACAACAAGAACTGGTTGCCAAGGTGCAAGCTGAGATTGATGAATTGGGCGTGGAGACCGATGGCAAGGGATGGCGGGCCAAAGTATTTTTGTATTGCGTGGAAACCCGATGCCAACAAACCGGCTGGCTAGTGCCGTTACTGCCAAGCTTAGTCGTCAGCACCAGCCGAAAAGCGATTGCGGTATTGGTTCCAGACCCTGATAACAAGCGGTATGACATTGAAATTCGCAGTGGGGTTAGCGATGCGGAAATGGAGGCTGCGGAAACCGGCACAATTGGCCGGGAAGGCAAATATGGCGAGGCATATCTTATTCACCAAGTCGATGGCATTTCTTACAAAACTAAAATATCGACGCTACGCGGTGATTATCAAAAGCCTGATGGAACCGTTGATAATAAACTGCGGTTATGGGACAAACATGACTTTAAACCAAGGCCGGATGATTTGCTACAGGAACGCCTTTACTGTGTGCAATGGATGCGTCCAAAAGTCAAAGGCAAGGGCTATGATTATGAGTTCCGCACGGTGACAACCGAAGATTTGGAACGTGAGAGTATTGTCGAGGAATACCTCGCCAAACATATTACAGATTGGCAGGAAAAGGGTTTTATTCCTGATATGCGGATTGAGGTGGGCGGGCCACCAAGGTATCAAGGACTGGATTTACTTAGGGCGAGGGGATGGACAAACTGGCTCCATGTTTTTAATTCTAGGCAGATATTGTTGGCAGGACTTGCGAATAGGTTTAGCGATGCGAATTTGAAGCCTGGTTTAACACAATTACTTAACGCAAATTCTCGTCTTAGCCGTTGGAATCAGAGTGGGGGTGGCGGCGGAATTGTAGCCGGTGCATTTGACAACCAAGCCTTAAACACTCTTTACAACTATGGTTGCAGATCTTCGAAATACGCCTTGGATCTCGCAGATACAGCGTTTTCAATACCAAATAGTTACTTAATAATGAATATATGCAACATGTAGGAGCGGGCCACGCCCGCGATAAATAGCCTATTTTTGAAGACTTGGCCCAAATAATCGCGGGCATGGCCCGCTCCTACGGATC
>CAIWDB010000445.1 GCA_903911305.1 uncultured Methylococcaceae bacterium
CACTCGCCCTTGTTGGATAGGCAAAAACCAAACGGCGTTGATTGAAGTTTGCATTGGAGCAAACAGGGCTGATTCATTACGATTGGTCGATGGCTGGGATTACCCTAGATCGGCAGCTTGGTTCTTTCGCCCAATGAATATTCTGTGCTAAATCAGAGCATTGCCACATCAACTGCAATCGGCATAATGATCGGCAAAATTCTCCCGCTGATGTATAATTAAGCTCTCATTGACAATGCTTTGCAAATACTAAAGATCGGCATGGACATATCCCTAGAAACCCCATCTAGAATAGAACCCTGCCTGCTTGAAGCGGTTTCGGTCGGGCTTGCAGACCTGATCGCCAACCTGACGGCGGCAGCGGAGCGTCTGGGAGGTAGATTGCACCCGCAGACAGCCGCCAGCCTTGCCGATCTGGTGCGGGTGATGAATTGCTACTACTCCAACCTGATCGAAGGCCACCATACCATGCCCCGCGACATCGAACGGGCGCTGGCAAATGACTTGGACGGCGAGGACTCCCGCCGCAACTTGCAAATCGAGGCACGGGCGCACATCCGGGTGCAGCGGATGATCGACCAGCTATTTGCAGAGGGGGCATTGCCGGAACCTTCCTCGGTGGATTTCGTTCACTGGCTACACCGTGAATTTTATGCCGATGCACCGGAAGGCATGCTCCTAGTCGAAGTCAAGGGTAATCATTTGCGGATGGAACCAGGTGCTTTCAGGACATCCAACGAGCAAAATGTGATGGTGGGCAGGCACATTCCGCCAGACAGCGAGCTAGTGGAGGCGTTCATGCGCCACTTTGAACAGCGTTACCGCTTGGCTCAACTCGGCAAGGGAGGTCGCATCATCGCCATGGCCGCCGCGCATCACCGGCTGAATTACATCCACCCCTTCCCCGATGGCAACGGACGGGTCAGCCGTCTGATGAGCCACGCGATGGGACTCACCGCCGGGATAGGCGCGTCGGGTTTGTGGTCGGTTTCCAGGGGGCTGGCGCGTGGACTGGAAAGCCGGCGGGAATACAAGCAGATGATGGATTATGCCGACAGCCCCCGCCAAGGCGACTTGGACGGGCGCGGCAACCTGTCACAAAAGGCGTTGGTCGAGTTTGTCGAATGGTTCCTGCGCATCTGCCTAGACCAAGTGGAATTCATGGCTGGCCTGTTTGAATTGGACAGCCTCACAACCCGGCTGAAAAACTATGCCGAAATCCGATCCATGAAACCGGAATCCTACCCAATCTTGGAAAGGGTTTTGTTGTTGGGCGAAATGCCACGCGGCGAGGCAGAGCGGGTCTCCGGGTTGAAGGAGAGGACGGCCAGACAAGTGCTATCCAACTTGGTCGAGGACGGCATTCTGGGTTCGGCGACGCCAAAGGGTCCAGTGTCATTGCGTTTTCCCAGCCGTGCCGTTGATATTCTGTTCCCGCGTTTGTTTACAGATGGCTAGGTCGCATTTAAACCCGGCATCGCAAACTCATCGCTTCATCAAATTCATAAGCTTGGTTAGCAAGGAAGGATAAAAGAACCGCCGTGCAAACTCGATCATGTTGGAGTCCGGCGCCACTTCGAGCAATGACTTGTAAAGCAATTGAGCGGTCTCCTGCTTGCCTGTGGCGGCAAAATAAGCACATGTCACCCCTGTGAAACCGGCAAACTCTGTCACATGAAAGCAGTTTCGGTTTGGGTATAGCAGTTTCAAATCGAACTGACCACCGAAGATTTCCGGTATTTTATCGAAATCCCCGTCCATCAGGCAGATTTGAGCATAGTTGAGCTTGGCAAACAGGTATTCTGGATTTTGTTGATAATTTTTGATGATGATTTCCCGCGTGGCTGTGCGGTCGCCTATCGCTTCGTAGGCAGCAGACAGAAAGTTGTACAACCTCGGAACATTGGGATAGTTTTCTTTTAGAACAAGAAGTTCCTCAATCACTTGTTTTGGGTTGCCTCTAAGCATTTCGTAAAGATCCTGCAAACGATCTTTGACCGGTTTTGGCAAATTCTCATCTTTGTTATCTAGGGGTTCATAGGTTATTGTGTAACTGCTGAATTGAAGTTTTTCGCCACCTTTTTTGAATTTGGCGAGCGATTGCCTATTTCCTGACCTCTGCTTTTTGCGTGCCATTGAATCTTCCTATTGCTGTAGAGGGTACTTTTTAAATCGGGATTTGTAGTGGTGTCTGGCTCGTCCAGAAGCGGGTTTGCTGCCTTACCTTGGCGAAGCTTGTTGGTCTTTCAAGCTTGGGAGGCATTAACCCGTTCCCTGAGTCCCTTTCCAGGCTTGAAATGGATGGTGGACTTCGCGGGCAATTGAACTGGCTCCCCGGTTTTGGGGTTGCGTCCCATTCTTGGCTCGCGATGGTGCAGCGA
>CAIWDB010000446.1 GCA_903911305.1 uncultured Methylococcaceae bacterium
CTGTTGAATTAGCGGCAGAAGTAGGCCGGAATAAGCCCGCCCCGACGGGCGTTTCCGGCAAAATGACAGGCCAAGTGCCGGAAACGGTCGTTGCACGACCTTATTCCGGCCTACAACCAACCCTTAATTCAACAGCATTGAGGCTAGGAGGGGGGCAATCAAAAGGCAGCGAAAACCCTCCCCCCAATCTCAAAACCCCCTCTCCCTTTGGGAGAGGGTTGGGTGAGGGTCTTGAGGAGGGAAGTGTGGAGCTAAATTCAACAGCATTGAGTTCCAGTGAGGGGTTTCCATGGCATTTTCGAGCCAGTCAAGAGGGGATTGAACTGGATTTGGAAATGCAAGCCCGCAAACCCCCAGTATTGAATGGCAACCAAGGGTTAAGTCAAAAGAGCGCCGAACCTGGCAATGCCTCCTACTATTATTCCATTACCCGCATGGAAGCGAAGGGTTTGTTAAAGCTTGCGGGAAAAGCGATTCCGGTTAAGGGTTTGGCTTGGCTGGATCGCGAATGGAGCACCAGCATGTTGGCGGATTATCAAGCCGGTTGGGATTGGTTTTCCCTTCAGCTTGACGATGGCACAGACCTGATGTTTTTCCGCCTTCGTCACAAAGACGGAACGGATGACCCGACCAGTTCGGGTGTGCTGATTGCTCAAGATGGGCATTCCACCCGTCTCGCTGGTGATGAGGTGTCGATAAAAGCCTTAGGTTCTTGGCAAAGCCCTGCGGGTGGGGTTTATCCGTCAGGCTGGCAATTGACCATCAAACCGCTTAACCAAGTCATCGAAATCCATCCCGTACTTGCCGACCAAGAATTTCGCCATGATGCCCGCTATTGGGAAGGCGCGGTGGATGTTGTGGATGCCGTTTCCAAGAAAGCTTACGGACGAGGTTATGTGGAACTGACGGGTTACGCGCCGGGAAAAGTGGAAAAGAGCGGGCAGTGAGCAATCCGGTCATTCCTTGATAGGCAAAGTACGCTTTGCCACTTTGGCCATATTGTCAAAGCAAGCCCTTCGGCTTCGCTCAGGACAGGCTTTGACGCTCCAGCCCAATGCTTATTTGAAACATCAGTTATCTTAACGGGGGAATCAATACCGTCTGGCTTTTGCATTGGCTCTTTAGTACATCAAACGAGCATGTGATTGGCTTCAATGCTTTATCCATGCATATTTCAATTTGGGTGAGTTTCCCATTTTTGCAATTGACGATGGTTGAGTTCACGGGTAGATTTTGATTGGATTGCATAAATCGGTCAGCTATTTCACTGGGTGCAATGCGCAGAGGTGTTTGCAGTAATTTAAGTTCCGGCGGAATGTTAACGCTGGCGTAAGCCTTTTCAATGTTGCGGAAATAATCGGTGACGCTAAGTCCGCTACAGGTGCCGTGCTTTTGCCATTCATGGCGTATCAGGTCACGGCTAGGCATGATGGGCAGAACCTCTTGAGTCACCGTTTCGGGTATGGAAGGTGGATTTAAGTCGCAATCGGATGGGTAGCCTTGCTGGTATTGAGGCCATAATCCGTGAACGATGAAACCAAAGCGTTTTGTGCCACATTGTTCCTCCGGTGCCCGGTCACTATTGAGCAGACAAAATGCGGGCGACCATGAGAGGGAAAGCAAATAGTAATCAAACTTGCCGTTTTGGTTGGATTCGTTACCCGAGCGTTGTGTGTGATCGCTGAAAGAAGACGATGGTGTGGTCGGGTTTTGCCGGTTATGGTGCCTGGCCAAGGACGTTAGGGTAAAAACCACACCCGCCGTCAATAACATGAATACGATATATTTTTTTTTAGTTTGGCTTCGCATTGCTCATACCTTTTGGTTATCTTGTGGCAAGATATTGCTTTCTATTTTTTTGCATGATCAAAACCCTGCCGAGTCACAATACAAACCAAAGACGGGCAGGGCCGGGTTAAAATCAAGCCCATTTTAAAAGTTTAAATATTCCATTGATAGAGTTGGGAGAATCATGATAATTCCTCATCGCGAACTTAGTCCCGAAGCCTTGCAAGGGATTATTGAAGATTTCGTTACGCGAGATGGCACTGATTACGGTGAAGTGGAAGCAACGTTGAAAGAGAAGGTAGACCAAGTTAAACGGCAACTGGATAAAGGCAATTATTTTTTACTCTATGACACGGAGTTGCAGACTATTGGCCTAGTGGCGAAGGATCAGTTGTCGGATTCCATTTCTTTTGAAGATTGAATAGGGATGTTTATTCAGGTTGACCATCCATCAGGCTCTTAAACTGTAGCCTCAGTTCGTCCAAACCAATCTGAATTTCACTTACTTGCTTTTCTAAGCGATCAAGTCTCTCTTGATTGACATCGCTAGTTTCAACTTGCCCACCTTCCAATGGCATTGGGGTTTGCACTAATGGCTTTCCACTAAACAAATGGGCATAGCGATGTTCTCGCCTGCCGGGTTCGCGTGGCAGTTTTGTCACTAAAGGCTCATCCTGGTTTGATAACGCTTCAAGTTCTGCTTCCACCTCGCTGACATCGGAAAATTTACACAAGCGCTCTGAACGGGTTCGTAATTCACCAGGAGTTTGTGGGCCACGGAGAAACAATTCACAAATAATGGCCACAGATTTATCCGAAAGTTTCAGGCTACCAAATTCGGTGTTACAAAATCGATGTTGGTATTTTGTGACTCGACTGCCAAAGCCCGATGCCCTGCTGACTAGATACTTTTTAATCAATCCATCGACCGTGTCTTGCACCGTGGATTCTTTCAAATCCAAGACGGGTTCACGATTGGTCTTTTGGTTACAGGCGTTGGTTAACGCATTCAGGGACAATGGGTATTGGTCAGGTGTGGTGATGGACTTTTCGATCAAGCAACCAATGACACGAGTTTCATGTACGCTAAGATTCATATTCACGGTAAAAACCCATTTGAAAGATTGATCTAATGAACGCTGCCAGCTTTGCAAACCATGATCTGTGAATTTATAGCAAGACTCTTGGTGAGTCTTCACAGGCTTGAATATCCCCTATTATCACATGATTTGACGAAGCTTGCTAAAGCGAAGAAGGGTATTGGTAGCGGTTTTTATTATGGGGGTGCGATTAAAAGTGATGCGGGAGTGCAAGGCTTGCCTTGCGAGGGCGCGTACAGGCAAGGCAAGCCTTGCACTCCAGGCATAATTTCAACGACTGCCAAGCTAGTGCGCATCACTATTAATCACACCCTTATTATGGATTTCATTTGCCATCGGTGAAAACATGGGATGCCGCTTGTCTGGCTAGCCCGACAACGTATGAAATGCTGTCGGGAATAGGCGACAACGGTTTCAAAGAGGTAAACCCTTTTTTATATACCTTGCTGATAACGATGGTAATTAGCTTTTCGGTTGGTGTCGCTCATATGAAAGTACAAACCTTACTGTTTATAAATAACTAGATTTGATTGTTACTTAATGCCTTGCAAAAACCAGTTAGATAGATCAATAATTTAATTTATTAGCAAAAATGACGGATTTGTATTGACAATCTTCAAATAATCCTAAGTCCATATGCTGTTTTATGGATTGATTTTACCCTATTAAACCGAAACCCTAATCCTAAACCGAAATGGAGCAACTATATTTTTGGCATGATTCATGGTTATTCGATAGGGGGGAGTTGCTCATTTGCAATGCTAAATTTCATTGAAATGAGTGGGTCCGTATTTTAATTTTTATCGCAGGGGTGCGTGTCATGAAGCGTATACTCATATTTGTTTTGTTTTTAATTAGTTCACTTTCAACCGCTGTTTGGGCGCTTGACGATGTCAGATGTGACGAATTGCTGCCGAAGGGCTTGGAATTCACAAAAAATTGTCAGGCAGTCAAAACTAAACTCAACTTTTGGGCAGGGCCTACTACTTTTGCGGCTAATGGTCTGCTGAATGCTGTGGTCACCATGCCAGTGGGTACAAATGTTCAGTGGCTGGTGGATGTACAAACTGGAGTTTTGAAGGCCGATACGTCCTCTAATACTGGGCCGGTTGTAGTGCTGGGTCCATCAGTGGCAGTGCCAACCGTAGTGAGTGAGAAGGGGAAATGCAAGGAACACCAAGAAGATGAGGGGAAACCCGCAGTTGTTCCACCCAACCTCATCAACTACTTGGGGCAAGTTGCCAATTACGGCATAGTGCCGCACACGATTGGCAATGATCTCAAGCCCCTTGATATTTTGATCCTTGGCACTCCCATGCTCAGAGGTTCAGTCAAGACAGTCAAGCTGATTGGTGCGATTCAGTTCACTAGTGTCGATGGATTTGTTGTTAACAAATTGCTTGCCGTGCTTCCAGGAACATTCTTGGGAGATAATGTAAACAATTTGGAAGATCTGGATACCAAAGCAAACGGAGTCAAATCCATACTACAAACTTGGCTGGAAAATGCCAATGGCGTTGGAGCTTTGACGAATCCAGTGTTTTTGGATGTTGGCACACCATCAGATGGTGGGCTTAGCGGTACTGCATATGGTGTTCTGAATGACTCCATTTTTTAGGAACTGCTGGTTTTTGATTTCGCGATTAAGTGTGTTCACTTACCAAAACCAAAGAATAAATCAATAATCAGGCAGGGGAAAACAAGGCGTTCGTGCTGGTATTAAGCTGGATTTCAGTAAGATGGCTAAGGGGAAGGCTATCACATCGCGGACGCCTTGATTAATTTGTTCTAACTTTTTTTTTGCAACACCTGTTTTATTCCGCCCCCAATCACGCGACCTGTACTCCTAAGCTGTCGCAGAATCAACTCCCACCTTTCCCTCTCGTACCCATGTTTTAAACAACGCAGATATCGCGTCCTGCGAGCTTGCGGCAGATGTGCCGCGATGACTGTCCAGATGGCTTCAATATTCCACTCATCACCCGATTTTAGGCAAACTGCCTGTACCTGTTCCAATGGAATGCGGAGGCTTTCAGCGACATGCTCAATGCATGAACGTATTTGGTTTTCTTTGAGGCTTGAAGTTCGCTCGAAATCATAGGGTGGGTTCCATTCTCTTGTTGGCCTGAGTGAGTCGATATGAGTGAGGATCACAATGACAGGCGGGGGAATCCTGTCTGGGGTTTGTGCATATTGAGTTCTCAAGGTTTCTAGAAAATGCCAGTCGGCTGCTCGTCCGGCATGAACAGCAGAGCAGACCAGTAAAACAAGGTCGATCCTTTGCAATTCTTCTAGGTTTTCCTCGGCCCAGGAAATATCATTACCATAGCCAGGGCTATCGAAGATGATGCCTAGCAATTCGCCATCCTGCTCCAACCGAAACGGCAATAGTGTTTGTGTTAAGGGCAGCACATCAGTTGGGGATTGCAATTCACCAAATAGGGCATTGATAAGGCTGGATTTTCCTGCCTTGGTTTGTCCAGCGACGAGCATTCGCAAAGGTTCTTCCAACCGAGATTGTCTTAACCTATCGGCGTTTTTCAAGTCATTGGCCGATTCGGGGCTAAGGGTTTCCATACTTGACTGATCCATCCACAACATACCGCTATAAAGTAAAATAGCATAATGTCCCAATTTTCGAGCCAAAGATTGCAAAAGCCATCTTTCCAGTTCGCTCAACGGGTATCGTGCTACCCGTTTAAGTAAGGCCATGCGAGATTTCTGCAAAATGGCGGAAATTGGGCTTGCCAACATCCAGCCGACATCTCCTAAGATTCCAAATCTTTTCAGATTTTCCTTCCAACGCCACAATACCAAGCCATCCTGTATGCTGATTAGATGGCTGGCGGGAACTTGGCTAGTCAGTAACTCGCGCATGTCATGACTGACACGCTCAACGATCAATAGAATGCCCGGTAGTGGTATTTCAAGTTCAGCCGCTTCAGAATTGGGTTTGAAGTGTTTTGCCACTTGGGTGATGATGCGACGTGACAAGGGTATCAACTTGGAAAAGTCGTTTAAGGGGTATTCAGAAGGATTCAGTGAATCGGCGATTTTCTCAACTGTGGACCATGCCTCTTCCGCAGCGGGACATGGCAATCGGTCAGGTTGAAAGACGGGAAGCTCGGAAAAGTATGAAACTTGTTTTTTGTTTAACCATCGAGCCACATACCATGTTATAAAAAAAAGGGTCGCTGACAATCCAGTGAATAAATACAGTTGACCCTGTTGCCATAGCCAAACAACACCCAATCCGGTTGCCAGTAGCCAAGGAATCAAGGCCAAGCCGATCAGCGTAAGCCAAGGCCAAGGGGTTCGCATATCAGATTCGTTCAAGGGAGTTAGACAACACAACCCCGCCGCGCTTAAATTCCTCCCGGTAGAGTGCGCGTAACATTCGGGTTGAAAAAGCATGCCCTCTCAGTGTGCCAGCAAAATAGAGGCAGAACACTTGGCCCAGCGCATAAGTCACCGTAGCTGTGTAAATGCCTGCCACGCCCAATGCAGCAGTTTGACCATAAATGGGGAGCAGTTTGGTCAGTTCCCTGCCGCCTATACCGGCTAAGGCTCCGATGCCAGCGGCACTACAAACCTCGGTCACGCTCTTGACCGTCAAAGTCAAACCGTAAATGGAAGCAATGCTATGGAAAAGTTTGGCTTGTACGGCAACTGTCGTGGCTAAGCTCGCTGAGGGAACGGGGATCGCCGCAGCCAATCCTGCGGCAATGGCAAAACTGATGATATGAGGGTGGGCTTTTTTGGCATAATCATCGTTTAGTAGGTGGCGCTGTTCGCTTTGACGAAACAGGGCAAGCAAACCTAAAGGAAAAGCTTGCTCGATGGAATGCCACAAATTGTCGATTCCATAATCCAAGGGTTTATAAGCATCTTCTTCCACTGTGAAATCCAAGGGAACAAAGTGATCGCCTAAGTCGTCAAAAAGTTCACGCTGCTTGAGTAAAGACCGTGCTAAATCAGACGGCACCGCTGCCCCGAAAGGTGGGTGGTTAAAAGGGTAGGGGATAATATGTTCCATCTCCCGACTAGGATAGCCTTCGTGCAATGTGGTTTGTGCCACGATGACGGGCCAATCAGGGTGTTTTTTTCGTATCTTCTTTACCGCGTTGATGACGCAATCTTGTTGGTGGTCCATTGCCTTAACGACGACGATCAGCAAATGGGCTTGCTGTTCGCACCAGCCAATGTCGTCAGTGGGGTCATAGTCGGTCTCAGCCAAGCCGCGTGTATCTAAAAATCGAACAAACGCAGTGAGATGATCTGGATATTCGTAAAATCCTGCTGAACGTGTGCAAGCTTGGAAGCCATTTCCAATTTCTGCGAGGCTTGATCCAGTGAGCGCCCGGATTATTGATGTTTTCCCGCTTTGTGCCTTGCCCAACATCCAAAATACTGGGATGGGCAGGTGTTGCCGGGCTTCATTAAGCCTTGCATTCAGTTCAGCTTCGGTTAGCGTAGGTTTTAGAATTTGGTTGATCCACTTGCCCCACAATTGGCGTGTGAATGCTTTCATTATTACCGCGCTCCCCAAGGCATGACAGGCACGGTGGAAATGCTATTTGCTGGCGCGCCATTGATAATCTTCCGGCTAATGGCTAAATAGACTAGAGTATTGTGCTTCTGGTCCCAAAGCCTGGTAATGTCGGTCGATTTGAAGAACAAAGAGGTTGCCTCGGAAAATACAGTTTCACTTGCAGGCATTTTTGCGGGCAGGGTAATGGGTCCAGTCTGTCGGCAAGCCAAGGAAAACTGTGACGGGTCTTCTGCCAGTCCCAAACCGCCCGTAATGCCGCCGGTATGCGCTTGGCTGATGTGACAGGTTACACCTACAATCTTTGGGTCTTCAAACGCGTCCACGCAGACCTTGTTATTGGCACCCACTAATTTCCATGTGGTGGTGACACAGCCGATTTCTTCAGCATCTGCCAACCCACTGTTTAATATTAGCGCGATAAATGTAGTCAATAGAATAAAGGCAGGGCAGGAGGTACGGGGTTTAATCATTGTATATTTTTCTCTTTGGTAAAATTAAATTGCACAGATTAGACTCTAAAGCTTAGCCATGTTTCCCAATCATTATATAAAATGTAACTATATGAAAATACAACATAAGCGATTGTTAGCTTGGGTAGGTGTCATTGCATTGTTTTTCGGAATGCAATTTGCCGTTAGCCATAATCTTATTTCCGGGGAGCCACCTTCAATTTCAGGGCAGTTACTATCGGGTGAAAACTTTGACTTGACACAGTTGCATGGCAAACCGGCGGTCATCTATTTCTGGGGTAGTTGGTGTTCCATTTGCGGTGGAATGCAAGGTACTGTACAGAATATTTCCAAAGATTACCCTTTAATTAGTCTTGCCATGCAATCGGGAACCCGTTCGGAAGTGGCACAATACATGAGCGAACAGGGTTTTTCAGTGCCGACATTGAATGACGAAAATGGTCAATTTGCCAAAATTTATGGTTTGACGGGTGTGCCGACAATTTTCGTGCTGGACCCAGAAGGGAAGATTCGCTTTGCCACCATGGGTTATACCACTGAAATAGGTTTCCGCTTTAGGCTTTGGTTGGCTGGACTTTAAAATGGGGTTAAACAAATGAAAGCAGGCTTTATCGGCTTGGGTGCGATGGGATCAAATATGGCGCGTAATGTGGCGAAGGCTGGATTGTTGAAAGCAGTATGGAACCGGACGGCCTTAGTTGCCGAAGTGTTGAGTCAGGAATTGAATGTAAACTTTGCCTCCACCCCTGCTGAACTGGCCCTTCAGGCAGACGTGGTGCTGACCTGTGTTTCGGCTGATGAAGACTTGCTTGGGGTCATTGATGCCATGCTTCCGGGTTTGAGTCCCGGTTCCATCGTCATTGACCATTCCACGGTGTCCGCAGACACAGCCCGCGAAGTCGCGGTGAAGGTACATAGTAGAAACGCGGCATTCCTCGACGCGCCAGTATCTGGAGGCGTTGAAGGGGCAAAGAACGGGACGCTTGCCATCATGGTTGGCGGGTCTATCGAAAGCCTTAATCAAGCAAAGACAGTACTTGAAGCCATGTCGAGCCGGATAGTTCATATGGGGGACGTAGGCGCTGGTCAGGCAACTAAAGCCGTCAACCAAATTATGTGTGCGGGCATCAACCAAGCCGTCACCGAAGCTTTGGCATTCGGTGCGGCACAAGGCTTGGACTTGGAAAAGGTCATTGATATTGTGGGCAAAGGAGCCGCCGGGAATTGGTTTCTGGACAAGCGGGGATCGAGCATGACGAGTGGGACATTTACTCCCGGCTTCAAGCTCGCCCTGCATCACAAAGATTTGAAGATATGCTTAGAAATGGCTGAGAAATTGGGCATGGATTTACCTATCACTCAAATGACCCTGCATGAATATGCACAACTCATTCGAGAAGGATATGGAGATGAGGATATTTCAGCGCTTTATCGGTTAAAGCTAAAATAGAAATTTAGGGGCGGCTTTAGCCCAATGCTATTGAATTAAGCAAAACCGGTTCCCTCCCCCAACGGGGGAGGGTTAGGGTGGGGGCGAGTAAAATCAGTGGCTTCGCTGCTTTCTTATCGCCCCCTCCTAGCCTCCCCCCGCGTTGGGGCAATGCCATTAAGTTAAGGATTTTTCCGTTCGCCCTGAGCTTGTCGAAGGGCGAACGAAAAATCCCAACTTGTTGTTAATTAGGCCATTCATGGTTCGACAGGCTCACCACGAACGGCTTAACTTAATGGCAGTGCCGCGTTGGGGAGAAGGACTAATTCAACAGCATTGGGCTTAGTAGCCGCCCGCCGGTGAATTGATTCGCCCCTACAAGTTTTTTTACAAGCCCAACTTGTCAAAAAACGTCTTTACCCCGTCTAACCAACCTTGGTGTTGAGGGTTGTGAGTGTCAGTGGAACCCACTAAGGAATCATCCAATTTCTTAATTAGATCAATTTGTTCACGGTTCAGATTGACTGGCGTTTCGACGCGGACTTTGCAAATAAGATCACCCACCGGGCCTCCACGCACAGGTTTCACACCCTTGCCGCGCATACGGAAGAGTTTGCCGGTTTGGGTTTCCGATGGAATTTTCAACGCCACTTTGCCGTCTAGTGTCGGGACTTCCAATTCGCCACCCAAGCAAGCGACTGGGAAACTAATCGGCACTTCGCAGTACAGGTTCGCGCCGTCGCGGGTGAAGATGGGATGTTCCTTCACATTGACTTGGACATACAAATCGCCCGGTGGTCCTCCCGCTTCGCCAACCTCGCCCTCGCCTCCTAAACGAATACGGTCGCCGGAATCCACGCCAGGGGGGATTTTCACTGAAAGCGTTTTTGTTTCCTGAATCCGACCCTGACCACGACAAGAAGGGCAGGGGTCTTTGATTTGCTGACCTGTGCCTCGGCAAGCCGGACAGGTTTGCTGCACGGCGAAAAAACCTTGCTGCATCCTGACTGCCCCATGGCCTTGGCAGGTGGTGCAAGTCACCGGAGTAGTGCCTTTTTTTGCGCCAGACCCGCCGCAGGGTTCGCAGGGAACATAGGTCGGAATCCGAATTTTGACTTCAGTTCCCGAAACCGCTTCTTCCAAGGATAAATCAAGGTTATAGCGAAGGTCTGCCCCGCGTTGCGCACGGCTGCGTCCGCCTCCCCCTCCTCGCCTTCCTCCCCCGCCAAAGATATCGCCGAAAATATCGCCGAAAATATCGCCAAAGTCCGCATGTTGGCCCCCGCCCATGGAAGGGTCAACCCCGGCATGTCCAAACTGGTCATACGCCGAACGCTTCTTGGGGTCGGACAGTATCTCGTAAGCTTCCTTGACCTTCTTAAACTTATCCTCGGCATCTGGATTGTCGGTGTTGCGGTCAGGGTGATATTTCATTGCCAGACGGCGAAAACTTTTCTTGATTTCGTCGTCGCTGGCATTGCGGGGAACGCCTAATAATTCGTAATAATCTTCTTTAGCCATAATGCATTTAGCCGCAGGCTTGCGCGAGCGGTTTCGTTAAAGGTTGAAATTTATGCCATCGCTGGCGGATCATGTGGTTAGCGATTATCCACGCTGAATTGCTTGAGTAATTCCAAGGCAAGGCCCGGTTCTGCGCGAATCGCTTCATCGTTGGCGCGAAATTTAAAAAATGGCGCATACTTTGGAAATGAACGAATATAATTTTCGCTAAGGTGTTGATATCCCATGCTCCACTGTGAGAATTGCCGTTCTTCTATCGGCTCCCGGATTAAATCGACTATATCACAATGGCGATCATCCAAGCAGATGCGTTCAAATGTTTCCTCAACGGCTGCTGTTTCGCCTTCCAGAACCTGTAAAAAATTCCCGTTTGAATACAGTAACATGCCAGTGATGCCACTCTCTTTGTTATGATAAACACTCGATTCCAAAATTTTACCGATTTCGCTTTCCAGTTTCATATCACTTAATGAACTGAGATAAATAAGTTGTATTAAAGCCATTGTTCAACTCCGTTAGAGTTAAGTTTTAAGTTATTGGCAAGGTTTGGGTCTATATTTTAACTGCAATGTGCCTTCTGTGCATTCCCAGTGGAAACTATACCCAGAAGTGATTATTTTAAAGATAAGCGTCCTATTTTTCAGTTCAACAGGGTCGTTGCCAAATTTTACGGTAATAACATTGCCGTTATCAAGCTTTAAGGAGTAGCCAGATAGTTTATTCGTATCATAATGAATATCTTCAAAGCTTATTGGATAGGAGCCTGTTCGATTCCAATAATCATCTATTCTTTGCTCAATTGCGGCCACTTCAGTTTGCACAGAGGAAATTCGTGCATCAATTAGATTTTCCTTATAAGCCTTCAATCCCATATATGATAATAGAGATAAGCTAACCACAGTCAACAACATTCCTACCAGTGATGAAAAAGCAGTCAATCCGTATTGATTTATAGGCTTAGTGATCATTGTTATACAATTGCCCTGTTGGTTTTCATATTTTACCTTATTGAATTTCCGTATTCAGCCTTACGAGTTAACAACGGAAGCTTGAGCTTCCAAGACCGCGTTCCCAAGCAGGATATCTCATCGTTATACATAAGTCCCGCCAAGCCGTAGTGCCGTCATACCGGCATGGATGCCGGTATCCATCGTCCAAGGACGGCACACGTCGATTGAATAGATGCTTGTTAAGCATCGTGAAAGGTTCCGGTTTGCCATCCATGGACGATGGATTATGGCATCCATGCCAAAATGACGTGTCTCCGACACTTGTGTATAACGATGAGAGCAGGAGCTTGGGAACGAGAAAACGAAAAAGCCGTTTGCACACTCTACCGGGCTATTAGACCCTACGCGGGATATTCTCTTTAGTTACCCGCATCAAAAATCTTAATGCTTCATTGACAGAAGAAGCATCGGGGAATACCTCTGCAACATCCGCTTCCAAACGGATAACGGGTCCAAGAGATGTTCGGTTTGGACCTAATTTTCTAACTTTTAAAGCACTTAGGTCATATTCTGGTCGCAGTTCGTCATCATTGTTTTCAAGCTTGTTCATAGGTTTTTCTCTCATTCTTGGTTGCCAGTCTTGCGCTAATTATTCTAATTGTATCGCCACGTTCTGTATAAGACACCAACAGCAAACGATGCTGGTCAGACATTCCAAATCTTAGATAACGGTTCTCACTGTCTGAATGATCGGGATCGAAGAAGTCCACATACAGAGGGTCATCGAATATGGTTTTTGCTTCATCGAATGAAATATCATGAATTTTCAGATTTAAACGTGCTTTATTTTCGTCCCAATCAAAATGCATGGTAATATTTCAATCCTCTACAAGAACGGAAAATCTACAATATTAAAAACCCAACTCCATAATAGCAATATCTTTCTTCAATAAGTCGTTAGCGACATCAGAAATAGCCATGCCTTTTTTTTCGGCAATAGTGGCGAGGAACTTTTGAACGTCTTCATCCAAATAAACCGGCATATTTAACTTCAATTCTGGCTGGTAAAACTTACCTCTTATGCCTCGGCTGAAATCAATTTCAGGGGACAAATCTTCATTTTCCAACTTAGAATTAATACTATTCATAAATTCACCTGTGCAAGTGGATTAATGGGGTTTATTTTCATAACACCGTTGTTCTTCTTTCGTGGCAACACGAGCAGAGATTATTCGCACTCTTGCCCTGTTTGAGCCAATCCACTGGAAGGTGTGGGCTACGACAAGCAGCAGTCCTTTGGTATCTAAACCCAAGGTGTTCCAGCGTTCTTCATAATCGCTGTGTGTTTCATCATAAACCGTCAATGCCAGTGGGTCCAAGAATATACGCGAAGCTTGGTCGAATGAAACACCATGTTTGTGTTTATTGGCACTGGCTTTGTTTACATCCCATTCAAAATCATATTCAATCATGAATTCATATTCCGAAACGTAGCACTGTTAGGCTGAATAGCGGTTTAGCTTATTCCAGCGCATGTTTGTTTTCCATGCGGCGCAATGTACGGGGTATTGCGCCTTACCGCGTTATTGCAACCCGGAGGGTTGCCAGCCATTAGCCGGGGGTTGAGCGAAGCGACACCCCCGGATAATGCGGAAAAAACCCACGACCCCGGAGGGGTCGCAGCAATCGACCTTTGAACCTAGGCGCTCTCCAAAAACGCTGCAAATGCAAGATTCAGACTGGTAGTATACTAAGACCGCGCAGGAAAGACTGCGACCCCTCCGTGGTCGATATTTTATTCGGTTTACCGTCCGGGGGTGTCGCTTCGCTCAACCCTCAGGCTTTTAGCTTGAACCCCTTCGGGTTTCTACTCACGCAACGACTTGTGTATAACGATGAGCGCCGAAGCGTGGGAACGAGATAAATAGGACATATCGGATTTATCATCATAACCATTCGGCGCAATACGCGGCGGAGCCGCTATTGCGCGTTGGCTTACTCGTAGAATTTTTCTTTATTAATCGACCACTCGTCAATTTTTATAGAAAGCGGTACGACTTGCCGTAATAATTCGAGTAAGTCAGGAAGCTTGGGAGTGGCTACATAATAATCAAAACCACCGATATCTATCCCAACAATAAATTGATAATCATGGGGTTCCTCTTTAGAATGCATTTCTCTACGGTAAACAGATACACAAAAGGAATTTTCATCTGTTTTGCCAACTGACAATCCCGGATGTGGGGAGAATCCAGCCAAACTTAACTCTTCATCACAGGTTTTGGCCTCTTCTGATTGAAGAAAATCTGTTATTTCAGTCCAACCATCATTAATACTAAAAGAAAACATTGTCTACTCTTTGAAGAATTACAACTATTAGGTTAGTTCACAAACATCAGTTTGGGGGTTTTTTCTTTTGAAGCTCTAGCCTGTTCTTCCAACGGAAGCTTGAGCTTCCAAAACGAGTTCCCAAGCCGGAGCTTGGGAACGAGCAAGCGATAAAGCCGTTTGCACACCCTACCGGGCTATTAGACCCTACGCGGGATATTCTCTTTAGTTACCCGCATCAAAAACCTTAATGCTTCATTGACAGAAGAAGCATCGGGGAATACCTCTGCAACATCCGCTTCCAAACGGATAATGGGTCCAAGAGATGTTCGGTTTGGACCTAATTTTCTAACTTTTAAAGCGCTTAGGTCATATTCTGGTCGCAGTTCGTCATCATTGTTTTCAAGCTTGTTCATAGGTTTTTCTCTCATTCTTGGTTGCCAGTCTTGCGCTAATTATTCTAATTTAAACGTGCTTTCTTTTCGTCCCAATCAAAGTGCATGGTAATATTTCAATCCTCTCAAAGAACGACCAACCCACGATATTCGGCGGAACACGTCAATAGTTACGCCTTACAGCCTTTGGCTTAATTAGTGGCGTTTAATAAGTTCACCAACAGTCAGACCAATATCTTTGGCAATTTGCCTTAGCAAAACAGGAGAAACGTCTCTGCCAACATGGAACGGAACCGTTGTGCAACGACCATCTGGATGCCTGAATTGTTTATGCGAACCCCGTTGCCTGACCTCAATGAAACCGAGTGCTTCAAGTAAGGCTTGAACTTCGCGAGGCTTTAATATTGGTAAGTTGCCCATATTCAAGAAATGGCTACATTCTGTGTACCAATAAACTCAGTTTGTAGGATTGGCTCACCATCCTCCAATAGCATTTCAACGACTTCACGGAGATTTTGATTCAACTCATCTAGCGTTTCAGCTTGGGTATGCGCTCCCGGGAAGCCTGGAATGAAACCAACATATAACCCAGTATCCAAACAACGTTCAATAATTGCCGTGTACGTTTTCATATTATACCTTGTTAAGTTTTGGCATTCCGTCTTACGAGTTAATCAGTCAAGTTTTCCGTACTCGATTGATCGTCGTAAGGGCGGTTAAAACAACAGTTGTCGAGGTACAAACGCAATAATTTCATCTGTCAAAACGCCTTCCAACAAGTGGTAGCGAGATAGTCATTTTTTAAAGATAGTAAAGCCGAAAACAATAGGGCATATCGGTTTTATCATCATAACCATTCGGCACAATACGCGATGGAGCCGCTATTGCGCCTTACCGCGTTAATCATTTTTGAGTGGCTTTAATCTTATTAAATAACGTATCAATATCAGGGTTGCCTAGCCATTGTCCACGTTCTGCCGTATAATCGCCCCAGCCAGTTTCAGTTTGTTGGATAAAACGAACTGTATCAACAGCCCCTAAACGTTCATTCAGCAAATCAAGCCCTACTTTTCGTATTTGTTCCAAAGTCATTGGTTGAGCATTCATTTGTCGTATAAAACCTCTTGCAGCCAGCTTAATGGATTTTTAACATTGAGCATAATAATATCGGAGCAGCGTTGCGCCCGTTTGATTAGTTTATCATCAGTGGAAAGAAAAACATCAACCCCGGCGTGCTTCGCACAGGCCAAATGCAAAGCGTCGTAGGTTGTAAAACCATAGGATTTGAGGCTTTCTGCCAACGAGCGGATTTCTTCATTCAAAATAATGTACAAAGAGGCTTTCTCACAGAGTTTCAATACTCTGCACTTCCTCTCTTGATTGGGTGTTTCTCCAATCTCAAATAATATAACGCTACTGACAACCCATTCCAAATCGCCAGCCTCAATATGTTTCAAAACAGTGAGTACCGCTTCAGATTCCAAATGAATGCGGTCTTGGGTTTGGTCGTCGTATGGACGATTGAGGCAACAAGCGTCCAAATAAACTTTCATCGTTTAGCGCTTCCTGTGAACCATTTCAATCGTAGATATGCGACTTTATATTTAGCCGCTAATTTCGTCATTAGTCGCATCAGTTTTACGAGCATAGCCATTCGGCGCAATACGCGGCGGAGCCGCTATTGCGCCTTACGGCCTTGAACCTCGCGAGGCTTTAGAATTGGTAAGTTGCCCATATTCAAACAATGGCTACATTCTGTGTGCCAATGAACTCAGTTTGTAGAATCGGCTCACCATCCTCCAATAGCATTTCAACGACTTCACGCAGATTTTGATTCAACTCATCCAAGGTTTCTGCTTGGGTATGCGCTCCCGGAAAGCCGGGAATGAAGCCAACATATAACCCAGTATCCAAGCATCGTTCAACAATTGCCGTGTACGTTTTCATTTTATACCTTGATGAGTTTTAGTATTCCGTCTTACGAGTTATGGCAAGGTCATCCATAGCAGTGCGGAGAATTTTAATTTTCATTC
>CAIWDB010000447.1 GCA_903911305.1 uncultured Methylococcaceae bacterium
CTGATTAATTGGGGAAACGTAGGCAAGGGCGCGGCTGTCGTGGGTGCCGGTATCGTCATCATCGGTGCGGTTGCTTCCGGGGCGGGGGCTTTTGCTGCTGGATTGATGGGTTTAGGCGCTTTAGCCACTCAAACCCCATAAACTTTTTTAGGAGAACCATATATGTCAGAATCACTTAACAGCGTGATGGAAGAGTTCAATGATGACCCAATAGGCTCGATGCGCAAAGCCGCCGAATATTTTGAGCAAAACCCGGTGATGTACACGCATCCAATTAGCAAAAAAACCAAGGCGATAGCCCGAATTGGTCTGCGAGCAACCTATTTTTTGCCAGCTAATGACAGGGAAATACGCTTAAGGATGCTGCAAGCGATGGAACTGGTTCGTGAAGCATTTGGTGAAAAGCTGCGATGGATAGTTTTAGAAGGGGGAAAAGTGAAAGAATACAAACCTACTCCTTTAGCTGTGGAATCGTTACTTGATCACTACAAGGGTGATTTTGGAGTTTACATGGGTAGTTCCGATATTGAAAATGCCGAAGGCTTGCAAGAATTCCAAGCCAAATTTTTTTGTCAGCAATATTTTGGACCCAATGTGCCGGTAATGGATGCCTTCGAGTTTCATGTACCTCTATCGTGGTCTATCAGCAATGCAGAGCAAGGTGGTTTTACAGGACTTGCAGCAAAAGTAGCCGATATCTTGCAGCCTGATTGGGGTACGGCTGGTTTCGCCCTGATCATCTTGATGGGACACATGAATGCCGAACCTCGAACTGCATTATATCCTGTCTTACAAAGATATCCCGGCTTAGATTGTGGTGACGCACTCAGGGACACTAACGAATTCCCAGACGGCATGGGTTCAGTCAACTGGCTGACTTGGGTATCTGACAAATTATTGCTGCGCATCGGCGGACGCGAGGCAGCGAGGAAAAATCTTCGCGAGCAACCCGGAAGCGAGCAAGTCAAAGTGGCGGAACTCGATTGGGGGTTGCTGTTTCAAGCGGGTGTGCTACCGGGTTTGGGTGACAACGGCGATCCCGGAACGTTACCCGCCTATCAAGCCGTGGCCCGTACCTTAAAGCCACTCAGAGCGCCTAAAGCTCGTGGATTTGCAATATCACCTGATGCACTAAATGCAGATGATGAGGAAGATGGTAAGATTGAACGACGCGCATGGGTAGCGAGGTTTGATTGATTTGATTGTTCCTTCGCTTCAACTTTAATACTGTTAAGTTAAGGATTTTGCACATGCCAAAATCGCTTGTAGTCCCGGCTTCAGCCGGTTCCTTCCGGGCAGCTTGCCGCCTGAAGGCGGGACTACGAAAACTAACTTAATGGCAGTGACAGGGACTCTGGGAACGATCAAAACCAGAATTTCATTCAGTAATAAATTTCAAAACAAACCTTATATTGCCGTCTTCTCGTCTTATCAAATTCCGAAGTCCCAGCGCTATAAAATTTGGCTCCTTATGTAGCCCTTTTTTATAAGCATCTTCAATTTTCAGGGCGTAGTCATTGTCTGCCTGGTAGGTATTGGAATGTAACTTTGACAGTTTATTTACAAACTCAATGGGAAGTTTAAAGCTTTCCAATTTCTCTTGCACCACACCGATAACGGTGATAAATGCTTTTCGACTGATCCTTACAGGAATTTTCGACTGTACACTTTTCAAATCATGAGTATGAATCGAAAACGAAAACAGGTTTTCGTCAAAGAAGACAATTTCGGGGCTGATGGACAAACGAAATACAATATCACGGTAATTTTCAATGATTAAGTCTGAACCTTTCAGAAGTTCAGTCAAATCAACCAATTCAGATTGAATTTCTGATTGTTCGGCAACTTGAACCCAACCGTTTGGGTGAAATAGTATACTTTCCTTAACAGAAGAGAATTCAAAACCTCGCAAATGGGCTGCCAAACCCAGCAATACAGACAATTGCCTTTCAGTTAGGGTTAAACCTAATAAAGGTTTTTCTTTACCTAAAACGCCTGCCAATACTGGCTTTGAGCAGTCAATTGAAAGGGTCACTCCATATTTCGTTGGCTGAAACTTGTAGCCACTAACAAAGCTATCGGGCAAAGCCTCTAATTCTGACGCCAGGGCTTGTCTATCATTCGCGTAATCATCATATAAAGTCCTAATATAGGGTATTTTTCCATCTGTTGACTCGCCCCGCGCCATATCCTCTATTGAAAACCAAACCAAGCGATCATCGACTATAACCTTTTGCTGTAAGAACAGATAACCCTCAAGCGTTAAATCTATCTTGAAAACTTCCAAATAATATTCCGTCAATGCATGATTGGGGGCTGCCCCTTGAATTTGTTGGTAGGGTTTTAATTTGCGCCAAAGCTTGAATGTGTAATGCTTTTCAAAGACCAATCCTGCTTCTTCTCGCAGTTCCCGTTTCAATGTTTCCGACAAGGCGTTGATGATTAGCTCGGAATAAGGCGATTGAAGTGCTTTAAGCAATACTGATTTATCATTCAGTGACAAATCAGTTTGATTAGCCCTGCCACCTATTAAGCCATAATCTCCGGCTGATTTATCAAAGCGTTTTTGCGTGTCTTCGCGTTGGAAGAAAAGAATTTTGCCGTCTAATTTGATAATACTCCAAGCGACATAGCAATAACGAATGGGTTTAGCTTGGCTACTTGCGTGATTATCATAGCGAGCGTGTTCAATAAAACTCAACACGTCGCGCTGATTATCCTTTTTATCATTGGAAATTCCTTGAGTATTCCAAAAATTAGGTGCAAAAAAACGTGAATCATGGTCACTCAGAGCCGTTAAAACCGATGTC
The DNA here is from genome assembly GCA_903911305.1 of uncultured Methylococcaceae bacterium. Classification (GTDB taxonomy): domain Bacteria; phylum Pseudomonadota; class Gammaproteobacteria; order Methylococcales; family Methylococcaceae; genus Methylumidiphilus. The sequence continues at coordinate 2,811 of CAIWDB010000447.1, forward strand.
GCCATGAGTTGGGCAGGGAACGAAACAAAATACCATTCACCCTTTACCAAATGCTCAACATTCAAAACTGACAAGGTTTCCAGCAAACGCTCACACAATACAACAGTATTTTCAGCAACGGAAAGTTCAACGGCATGATGTTTTGCAATAGCCACAATCAAGTCATGGCGGGGAACGCTATAGAAATCGCCTTCCTCCTCCGCGTAACGGGGCAATTGTTGTAGCAGAGTTTCTATGAGTTTTTGGGGCATGGTAATTAGCTTTCGACCTCACCTACATCACGCAAAACTGCATCCACTAAGTTCTGCCGAATATAGTCATCACTCAACTCATCAGCAATTTGGTCATCGTCCAAATTGATGGCAGGCACTTGTAAGCGACCTAGTTCAAACAGGAATCTCACCTTTCCCATGCCGCAAAATTCGGCAGCCTTGCCAATAGACAAGCGGTGCAACTCGA
>CAIWDB010000448.1 GCA_903911305.1 uncultured Methylococcaceae bacterium
CCACGAACATCCCGGACTGCGAAAAGTCATGGGCAACTACCAGAAACTAATCACCCAAACCGGCCTAAAGCCAAAACAAATCACCCAACGCCTCGCTAACCTAGGCCCAGAAGCCGGCTACACGGCGGAGGAATGGGCGGCGGTGCAGGCCGCTTGGGAGGTGCGAGTGGTGGCGGTGGTTCCCGGTAGCCAAGCCGAAGGTTTGGGCTTGCAAGCCGGCGATGTGATCAGCCGCTATGCAGGCGAAAAGATCACCTCCAATGCCCGGCTCATCGAGTTGACCAGCCAAATCAAAACCCCCGCCATCCCCTTGACGATCCTCCGGGCAGGCAAAGCCATCAACCTGACCGCCCAACCCGGCAAGTTGGGGGTGCAGTTGGAATGAGCGGTCCAGCGCTGGACTTGCGGAACCTACGGGTCAATGAAGCGTTTTGATCGTTCCCACGCTCCCGTCACTGCCATTAAGTGAGCGTTCGTAGTCCCGCCTTTAGGCATAGGCATCTACACAAGTCCCTTCCCCCTTGCGGGGGAGGGATTTAGGGAGAGGGGTATCGGTTTGATTACCAAGGGGTTGTTGTCTCATCAACTTTCCAAAACCCTCTCCCCCGCCCCTCTCCCAAAAACGGGAGAGGCGAGTAAAATCAATGCTTTATGAGTTGTGTAGATACCTATGCCTTTATGCGGCAAACCGACCAGAAAGAACCAGCTGAAGCCGGGACTACAAACGGTTTTGGCGTGTGCAAAATCCTTAACCTAATGGCAGTGACGCTCCGGTGTGGGAAGCTGAAAGTAGGAACATATATTTTTCAACTTTTTGGCTGTAGATTCAGCAAGTGAGGATCATGCGGACTGCATACCCGTTGCGACGTGCCAGCCATTACCACCATAATGATGGCGGGATTAACTGGAATGCAGCCAAAAAAACATGGGGACGGGCGAGGAATAAAGCTTTGCTCCCCTTGCCTAAACCAAAGTAAAAATTAGCCGTTTAAGCCATTTCCGCCATTTTAATGCGCTACCTTTTCGATTGATTTAATTTTCTTGCCAACATTCAACATTGATGAGGCAAGACCATGCAAAACCAAAGACCACCCCTCGAGAAGTTGGTTGACGAGGGCTTAGTCAAAGTAACCGACCATGTTCATACCGTGAATGGAGATAAAAATATCACTCACACTCCTAACACAATACAAGGGCGGAAAATGTCGAAGAATGGGAGGTTTGTGTTTTTTTTTAACGTATGCCAAGGCGGGGGTAAGACATTTCAATCGAAGAAGTTGAGGGGGTTTGTGGATAACTTGACGATGCCAACGTAAAATAGCCCAAGTTTCTGTCATTTGCCCAAATTTGCCCATAACCGACCAATAAGTAAACCATTATGGCCTGTCTGGAAGACAAGATCGCCGAAATCAAAGAACCCGCATTGCGGCAGATCATTATTGCAAACCGATGGCATTATTGACCGATGGATGACCCAAAACTATGAGTTTGCTTCACGAAATCATTGCCGTTCGCGTAGATGCTTGGCGTGCAAAACATTACCCATGCGAGAACTATCCTGCCATTGGCGAGTTCTTACAGTTTGCCTATGAGGATGAACAAACCGGCCAACTGCGTTACTTGCGCAAAGCCCAATTCCGGGCTTTGGAAGTCTATTGGTATCTTAGGCTAGTCGAAGGTTCGCCAAAAATACCCGAACTCTACGAGCGGCTTTTCCCTAAAAAACCGGAACGGCGGGAAGCGCTCGGCCTATCGAATAAAGTATTCGAGGAATGCGAATACGAGTTTGCCACGCTGTTTGACCGTATTCGCACCGACAACGCCTTTGTGCGAACAAACCAGTTGGAAAGCCTGCGCGAAACCTTGACGCTGGATTACCCTTCGTACATCCTAGCCTTGGCGATGGGAGCCGGAAAAACCATATTGATAGGCTCGATTGTCGCAACAGAGTTCTCCATGGCGCAAGAATACCCTGACGGGCCATTTGTCAAAAACGCCCTTATCTTCGCCCCCGGTAAAACCATTATTGAATCCTTGCGGGAAATCTCTGACATTCCCTTTGACAAGATCATCCCGCCGCATTTTTATAAGCTGTTCGCCGCCAGTCTGAAACTGACGTTTACGCGGGACGGAGACAAGGAGCTTTCCGGGGTGATTGACGGCAGCGAGTTCAACCTGATTGTCACCAATACCGAAAAAATCCGCATTCAGAAACCCACTTCACGCGGCAATGCCAATCAGCATCGCTTATTTGCCGACACCAAAGCCGAGGAAGCCGAAGAAATCGCCAATTTGAGGCTACAAAAAATTGCCAGTTTGCCACATCTAGC
>CAIWDB010000449.1 GCA_903911305.1 uncultured Methylococcaceae bacterium
CATGAAATCTTGGGGCGTGAATTGTCGCAAAGTGAGCGGGAAGGCAAACCTTTAAGCTTGGTGATGATCGACATTGATTATTTTAAGCAAATTAATGATACCTTTGGGCATCAGGTCGGTGATCGTGTCCTGGTGGCATTGGCCGGTATTCTGCGATCATCCACGCGTACTGGTGATACGGCCTTTCGTTTTGGTGGCGAGGAGTTTGTCATCATCTTACCCAGCATGGATTCGGATATAGGGTTGGAGCGGGCTGAGAGTCTGCGCAAGATTTTCGCTGAACTGACCATTCATACTGAGGACGGAGATGCCAAAACGACTCTATCGGCTGGCATCGCAACTTGGCCTACCCATGCCTTGGATGCGAAGAGGCTTTTGCGCAAAGCGGACAAAGCACTTTACGCAGCCAAAGATGCCGGACGAAACCGGATATTGGTTGCGGAATAAGTTTACTGGTTTTTCATCGCCAAGCGCAGAATATCGTCAGGCGAGCGGATAAATCTTCAAAAATAGGCTATTTATCGTGGGCTTAGGCCCACTCCTACAGGTTGAATATAGTTATTAATTAAGTAACTATTAGGTATTGAAAACTCCGTACCTAGTGAGGTAATTATGTTTAAACCAGACAATAATACGGTTATTTAGCCTCATCAAAACAAGCATGATTTTAGAATAGCGTTTATAATGCGTTGGTGTTTTATAAAAGGCCAAAAGTCATCACTAAGGCGCTAAATTGCAATAGCCCAATGAGTTCCGAGACTATCCATTTCTCATTCTATGGTTAGGTAAAAAGATTTGAGCCGATTAAGGCTCTTCAGCAGCAATCATTCGGACTTTTCTGGCTTGAATCGTTTTCAACGTAAAATCAAGGGGAGATACATATGGCTTCTGATACGCAAAATTCTTTCGTCGATAAGATTAAAGCATGGGCTTTCAATAACTTGGATTTAATATTCACAATATTGAGATGGGTCAAACCTGTTTTGGTCGTAAAAAACTTCGCGTTGGTGACTCGCTTCCAGCATGTGCAAGAAATTTTATCGAATGACGAAGCTTTTCATGTCACTTACAAAGATAAGATGATAAAGATCACCGATGGTGAAAACTTTTTCTTAGGGATGCAGAATACGCCGCGTTATACTCGAGACGTTTCCAATATGCGATTGACCGCTCGTCGTGAGGATATTGACGAAAAAATTGCGCCATTCGTGGATGACTGTGCTGAGAAAATCATGTCCAGCGTTAAAGGCAGGATTGATGTCCCGCCCGAGTTGAGCAAGTTGGTTGCCACGCGATTGGTGGGTGATTACTTCGGCACTCCCGGGTGGAATGAGGTGGAGTTCGCCGATGCGGCCACATCAATGTTCCAATATCTATTTTATCCCGATGACCCAGATGTTGAAAAAGCCGCACTGGCTGCGGCTGCAAAATGCCGAGTCTATCTTGATGAGGTGATTGCGGAAAGAAAAAATAACCGTGGTCAACGTGACGATGTGTTGGAACGATGCCTGACATTGCAGGATGCCAACACACCCGGCATGAGTGATTTGGATATTCGTAATAATTTCATTGGATTAATTATTGGTGCCATCCCCACGACTGCGAAGTGCGTAGTGCTGGTGCTGGATTATCTGCTGTCGCAGCCGAGCTTGTTGGCTCAAGCCCAACAGGCAGCACTCGCCGACGATAATGACACCTTGACCCAGTATATGTTGGAAGCATTACGTTTTAATTCGTTTGCCGCTGGCATACAGCGCATTACCGTTGAAGATTACGTCGTAGGTAGGGGAAGTTTGAGGGCGACTAAAATCCCCAAAGGCACTAAAGTATTGGTTAGCACCCAATCGGCTATGATGGATTGTCTTAAATTGAAGTCTCCCAGCCAGTTCCGGCTTGACCGACCTGATTATCTATATATGCATTTTGGCTTTGGTTTGCATACTTGTTTCGGCCAGTATATTAACCGGGCGCAAATACCCCGTATCTGCAAAGCAGTCCTGAAACGCAAAGGGCTGCGCCGGGCCTCCGGGCCAGAAGGCCAAATGCAAAGCGTAGGGCCTTTCCCTGTTCACCTCGTTGTCGAATTCGATAGCTAATCAGCCTAAATAACCTACATTGAGGAGAATATACCCATGGCAAATATAAGCGACGATCAAGACGTGGCTCGTTTCATCAGTTTTCCACCTAGCAGTGATTGTGAAAATGGTAGGTGGTTGCTTGATTATTACGGGATTAAACATAAGGAAGAGCGGCATGCCCCTCCTTTTTTCATCTTCGCAATGCTTGGGAACCATGGCAAATCAATCCCGTTATATCTGGACAATACGATTACCCTGAATGGTTTGCGTCCACTCATTGATCACTTTGATGGTTTGGCACCGAAAAGCAAGAAATTAATTCCTGAAGGACGGGAAGAAGAAACCAATCAGTTGTGGTCCCGTTATAACGGTGACATGGGCGCGGCAACGGTGAGTTGGGCCTATTACCATTTGCTCCCGCATTGGAAAATCATGGTGGACCCACTGAGCATCGGAACGCCAGGGTATGAAAAGTTAACAGTGAAGTATTTATATCCCTTGCCAGCCGCAATGCTTTGGTTGTTACTCAAGTTAAACCGGCAAAAAGCCGATGAGGCGCTAGTCACGCTGAGAACGATTTTTGCCGAGGTGGGCAAGCGCCTTGCCGACGGTCGGCCTTATTTGCTCGGCGACCAAATGAGCATTGCCGATATCGCTTTCGCCGTGTCGGGGGCTCCCTTGGTGCTTCCGCTCGGTTATGGCGGCTATACCGGCGAGCAAGGGCCGCTTCCTTCGTTTGATCAAGCACCGTCTGAAATTCGAAGCGTTGTCGAGGAGATGCTGCCAACCCCTGCGGGGCAGTTTATCCTGCGTATGTATCGGGAAGAGCGTTACCGCTAATTGATGTTACGCACGGAAGCGAAATTTGCTTATTTCCGCTCATGACGGGATCGTCAAAGCCTGTCCTGAGCGAAGTCGAAGGGCTTGCTTTGACAAGAGAGTCGGAAATGCGAAGCTTGCTTCGCCTTTCAAAGCAAGCGTTGACGCTCCAACCCTAGACCGTTGCGTAACGTCAGTTACTTTATCAGGAACCCAATTTGGGAGGTGTTGAGAGGTTCCCTCAACACAACACCCAACCCAAATCGGGTTTTCGTCGATTGAAGTCAGGCTTAAGTCGGATCGACTACGCCCCTGGCAATCATATGTAAAGCCGTAATGCTTGGAATGAAAAAATATTCCCCTCCTCGGGTTTCTACAAGACGTGGAATATCGGACAACAAGAAGGGCGCCTGGTCACTATTCGGATCGACCTGAAGGACTGCCTTGCTGGGAAATTTATCATCCAAACTATGGTTGCCCAAGATGATTTCTTTGTCATTGCCAGCTTTAAAGTCATTGCCATAATTGATCCACTGTTGCTGGACGAATTCAAATTGTCGATTGATGTCCGCATTGACCATCATGATGATAATGCCGTGGTTCCCGTCATCACGTGTCCGATCTTTGACCTCGCCATATGGCAAACCCCGACGCAACAGGCGACGCCGATCCGACAAAGCGCCGGGAGTGTTGAATGCACCTTTACTGACCTTCAACGAACCAGGCTTATCGCCCGCTTTTTTGAACATGCCCAGCCAAGAGGGTGGGAGAAAGAGGCTTAGGAAAGCGCCTAGCGGGGTAAAACCCGCTTCTTCGTGGATCATCTCCAGTGAAGCGCGCGGGTTGATGCGGCGAATGTGGGAGCTAAACGGACATTTGCCACCGCTCATATCGTCGTCGTAGGTGAAATCGCTGAGCAAATCGTCCTTGCCCTGTTCGTCCGCAGCCGCAAATTGGGCATCGTACTTTGCCTTGCTTTCCGCATCTGGCGCTTTGACCAATGGTGCGCCGTTGTCACGCCAGCGACCGACAAATTTGGCTGCCAACAATTCTTTTCCACCCGGAAACTTGGAACCCTGTTCTTCCAAATAGCGATCAAAGGTGGCGACATTTTCATGCAGTTTGCGGTAAACCATATAGGTGCCGTTGCGTGACAGCAAGACAGGCTCGGGGGAGGGCGGATACTCCATGGCTTCATCAACATGGCCGAGCAGGAACTCCCCAGTTGCCAGCGGTGCCCATTTGCCTCCGGGAATTTGTTTGCCACGCCCTTTTACACGATTTTCATCATAAGGGACGCCCTCAAACACTGGGTCGCTGATGCCATCGGTGTAACCGAAATGCTCTTTGGAGGTAGGCTTCCCATTATCCAAGACAATTTTAGCGTCTTGGTATTTGAATTGTTCGCCATTATCGCCGAGATGCCCATCCAATATTACGACACCTCCTTTAGTTTTATCGACTTCACCCTGAAACCATTTGTACGCTTGGTCGCGATTTTTTTCGGCGGTTTTAAGCCAGTCCAGACCTTGGCCAGCCAAGGCATTTATAGAAACGAGAATATGGACATCATTTTCTCGCGTTTCGCGATTCCTTTGCCATATCGGGTCCCAATGCTGCGGAGAACTCGGGCCGTCATCACCCAAAATATCCCTGCGCGCTTTCATGCCACTGACAAATTCCGGGGAAAAACCGATCAAGGAAGAGGTAGGCACACCTAAGTCTTTTAAGCCTTGATAGGTGAATGAAATGTTGATGGTCCAATCAGGTTGCTTCATTTTCCCCGGTCCATCCCCCCACTCCACAGCCGTCGTGACTTTTTTGCTGATTGAACCGACGAATTCCCTGCCTTTGGCCCCATCTCTAACGTTCAAACAAACATATCGGGCAACCGGGTAGCCGAAGCGACCATATGCGCGAATGACATTACCTTGGATATCCAGCAAATCTAATTTCTTGGTCACGGTTTCACCCTCTTTTTACTAACTTATCTATGCGATAACCACCTGCCGTCCATGTTGGGGCGGTTAAGTTGGCCGGTGCGACGCGTTGGATGAAGCCCTTAAAGTTTGCTCTCAATGTGGCGGTATCAAGCCCTTGATTGGAAACTGCAAATTTTGAGAACTCTTGTTTCAGATAGAGTGCTTTCAACTGCTCTTCCAGCGGGTCGTCGTTGGAACCCACGAAAAACAAGGTTGCTTCAAACTGACACTTTTTCATGTAGTCGATGAATTTATCAGCGTTGTCCACACCGTCGAAACCATGGCAGAACCCCCAAACCTCTTTAATCTTGTCGCTGATCGTATTCCACATATTCCGAAGATAACCATCTAAATCGGCATTCGGGCCACAATGGAAATTGCAGGAAAACACCAAATAACTTGAATTCAAGTGGTCTTCTTTCGGCCAATAGCATCGCCGTAACGAATCAGGCACAAACGGCAGCAGATCAATTAGGGTGTCTATCGCACTTGCACCGGGTAGCGATTCGGTGTAGACATCGTCCAGAACAAAGTAACGGCACAGGTAGGTTTGTGGAACCAAGGCCATTGGGCTGTTCGGTTCGGAATTCCAAGATTGCAGACGGTCTCTGACCGTATCTGCATAGGAAACTTCATCGTCGGTAAAGCTGTTTTTGATCGGTGAAAGAATCGTTAATGCATAAGCATTGCCGCTGATGTTACTTGCCATGATTTTCTCCCGCTTCTGCCAGTTTGCCTTCATGCCATTTTTGGCGTCTTTCCACCTGATAAGCTGACATGGTGACAATCGGTGTCGGATACATGTCGCCCAAGTCATGCTGCAAACCGCGCAACAAACCATTGTATAGTTTCAGGAACTCTTCATCACTTACCGTTTGCGTGTCTTTTTCAAACTGGATTAGTGAGGATTTGACCGTCTTGGCGCTCTTGACATCGTTGGATGCGGCCAAAGGATATGCGTTGTAGTAGTGGATGGTTTCGAGCTGGTTATAACGGATATAGTCATGAAACGGGGTCAGGGCAACCGATTTTGAATAACGGATATTCCATTTCCAAAACAAGTCCAAACCACCGGGGATTGCGAAAGTGAAGGAGTCGACATACTGATCCCAGCTTCCATTGAAATTGCTAAAGAAAAGCATATAGTTATAATTCAAGTTTTCCTTGGGTTGACTAGGGTCCAAGTGAGGAAACTTATCTTTAGGAATAATCACCCAACGAGCGTAATGAATGAGTGAAAGGGTGACCAACCCAGTCAATACCCCAGGGACTTTCACTGCCGCCCAGAATATTAATTTATTAACCCAAGTCAAATACGATCTGATCGGCGTGATCACATTCATCGCATAGGCCTTGCCAGCTATGTTTGACATACCAACCCCTCTTTTGTAGTGTGTATGAATCGGATGTTTTAGGATTTGAAAATCCCTGCCTTTATTATGTGTACGCCAAACTTGCTGTATTAGGTGTGCGTACATGACAATGAAGAGCATTGCAGCATTCGTAATGAAACGCAATATAGTTGACAAAAAAACTTTAGCATTTTTTTTGCAATCAAAACTCCACATTGATATTGCTTATATTTTCTTAAAGCATGTTGCTTGCACAAGCTTGCAACTATTGAACTGTTTTTTCATCAAAACAGCGGTATGGATCATTGTTAGCGAGTGTTAATGAGAATCCGAGTTCAGCAAACCAAGCTTAAATTTGAGCGATACATCACTCGATCAATATGCCAATTCTAACAACCAGCAGCTTCAAACCCGCATGGTGGCTAAACCACCCGCATTTACAGACCCTATGGCCTGCTTTATTTAGGCCATCCCCAACGCTTGCCAGAGTCCGTGAACGCTTGCATACGGTGGACGGTGATTTTTTGGACATTGACTGGTGCGGCACGGAGCCTCGCGCAATCGTCATGCTGCTGCATGGATTGTCAGGTTCGTCACAGTCGAGTTACATCTTGGGTATGCAGCGTGAATTGCTAAGCAAGGGGTTTTGCAGTGTCGCATTGAATTTTCGCGGTTGCAGCGGACAGCCGAACAATACGGCACGTTGCTACCATTCCGGTGACACAGACGACGTTGATTTTTTGTATCGACACCTACGAAAGACTTATCCTCACACGCCACTGGCCATAGTGGGCTATTCCTTGGGCGGAAATGTGCTGCTTAAATGGTTAGGGGAGGGGCGAAAAAATATTGATGTCTTCGCCGCGGCTGCGGTTTCGGTGCCTTTATTGCTCAATGAATGTTCAAGTCGGATGGATTTGGGGTTCTCTAAGCTTTACCGTAACCAGTTATTACGGGAATTGAAACAATACATCCGATATAAGCATCATCATCTGCAAAAAATTGGGCAGTCGGAAGATTCGGACAGGCTTGGCAAGCTCGGCGACCTCGCGCCGCTGCGATCATTTTGGGAGTATGACGGAAGGGTGATAGCCGGGCTTTATCCCTTTAGCGATGTCCATGAGTACTATGCCAAATCCAGTTCCCGGCAGTATCTGAAAACTATTGCAACGCCCACCTTGATCATCCATTCCCGTGACGATCCCTTTATGACGGCGAAAGTCATCCCTTCAGAACAGGAACTTTCAACTTGTATAGACTTTGAATTGTCCCCTGCTGGTGGGCATGTAGGATTTGTAAGCGGTGGCATTCCGGGGAGGCCCCGCTATTGGCTGGAGGAGCGCATACCCCGTTTTATCCAGCAACAACTATTACGCACGCTTAGAGACTAATCTTCGATACTATATTGGCCTAAAAGCAAGCCCTTTTTTTACCATCAACATGACATGACAACCATGAGAATTTTGCACCTTCACGGATGGAACTCGGTTCCAGGCGGCGTCAAGCCGGTGTTTATTGCCAGCCATGGACACGATTTGATACAGCCCGCCTTGCCCGATGACGATTTCACGGCGGCTGTCCATCTCGCCCAAGCCGAATATGACAAGCATCTACCCGATGTTGTCGTAGGTTCCAGCCGAGGTGGCGCCGTTGCGATGTCGCTGTCCATTGGTTCAACCCCGATGGTTTTACTATGCCCCGCGTGGAAACGCTGGGGCAGTTCAGCGACCATAAAACCGGGAACACTGATTCTGCATTCTAGGCAGGATGAGGTAATCCCCTTCGAAGACAGCTTGGAATTGCTCCGCAATAGTGGATTGACAGAATCTTCGTTGATCGTGGTAGGCACTGATCATCGCTTAGCCGACGCGGAACCTTTGCAAGCTTTACTGACTGCGGTGGAGAGTGTTTATGCTAATAGTCGCCCCAGGGTTTAAGCACATTCAACGTGGCTTGGTATTCGGTGTTCCCGAAGATTCAGGCGTTGGTTTGAATACGATAGGCTCCATGAATTTAGCTAGGCAGTCGGCAAACAGCTTATGCCCAATTGGGCTTGGGTGATGGGCGTATTCCTTTTCAAGTTCAAGTCCTAGCGATTTGGCCTTCGCCGGAACGCATTCGTCCATATCCATATAACGCACATCGGACCCGCTTACATTACCCGGTTGGACTAAACCCGATGCGGCTAGTTTGCTGAGTTCCTCAAACCCTCTAAAATGACGATAATTGGTCAGTTTGACCACCACGACTGGAATTTTCCATTCTCTTGAAATTCGGGCCAATCCCTCGCCTATATGCTGATACAAATGTTCAAAATAACCCAGAGAAAGGGTCGGCACATAGTATTCTTTATTATCCCAGTACCGAGAGGCGAACCACCAGCTTAGATGAAAACCAGACCGGGCGGCATCATAGCCTGCTTGGAAATTTGCAACGCTCTCTGCCAAAGTTATGTCTGTTTGATGGCCGAAAAACCTGAACTTTGGCTTGGGCAGGCCAAAATTAAAATCATTGGCGGGCCGGATCAAGTCGTGAGGGATATAAGCCAAGACGATGACATGGGGATGGTAAGCACCGGCTTGGAGCAATAACTTCAGCCACATCTGATCCACACCATAACCCCTAGCGGCAAGATTGACGACTTCAATACCGCGATTGCCCCATTGTTCAGCCAAAATTGCCGGATAATCTTCCTTGCCCGCAACCACATCGTGACCGGCGGTGACGGAATCTCCGACAAACAGGACAGTGCCTGTTTTGCTTGCCGACGGGGACGGTTCATGTACCCTGGCTTCTTCATGGCCCCAGCCCAGATAAGGGTCAAGCCCCACTTTTTGGGCGTATTGATCCAAGCTTAAACCGGCTTGTTTGGCTTTTTCGCGGAATTCCGACAGATAAGTCCAAATCCCGGATCGCTGGGCAAAAACCAATTGGACTGCGCTTTCTATGATGACATGGACCGTCAATGTCATTAACAAAAACATAACCGCCCACAATGCCCATGGCGGCAATCGGGAGGTTTTTTTGTCCACTGTTTAAAACAAGGTATAAATGAATGGAGCCAAGGCCGAGCCTTGTGCGAACACCAATAACCCGCCCAGCAGCAAAAGCACTACAACAATGGGAATGAGCCAGAATTTCTTGCGTTCACGCATGAAGTCCCAGAGATCGGATAATAAATCAAACATTAAAACGGACGCTCCATTCGTGAAGGTTGTTTGCTAGGCACACGATAACTTTCAGCCTGCTTGGGAAAGCGCCTTGCCATTGGGTCATCGCGAAAAATCCGCATGACTAGACCAAAAGGAAAAATAATCAAATAAAAACAAACAGTCAAGATGATCTTGGAATTGATTGCACCGATGAATTCAGCAAATCGCATCCACAGCCAGTGAAATGGGCCAAGCAGACGTGGCATTGCTAACCCAATCAACATGAACGCCGCACCTATGCCCCAAACCCAAGGGGACAAAGGAAACTTCCATAGCAAGGGTAAGGCAAGCCCGACAATCAGTGCGATGGCGGAGCCAAAAACCAGGCCAAAGTTGCGCAACTCCTTACGCTTGTTGATAGAGAGGTTTCCATGCAAAAAGCTAGATTTAGTCAAGTTCAAACTCCTTCATCCAAGCATTGTCTTTTTTCCATGGTGGTTGGGATGATTTGGACATTAGAAAATCCCCCACGACAAGATAATCCATTTCGGTGCGCATAAAGCAACGATAAGCGTCGGTGGGGCTGCCTACAATAGGTTCCCCTCGGACATTGAAGGATGTGTTGACTAGAACCCCGCAGCCAGTCTTTTGCTCAAATGCTTTCAGCAAGGCATGGAAACGCGGGTTGGTCTCGGCATGTACCGTTTGGATGCGGGCGGAATAGTCCACATGGGTGATGGATTGCAGTTGGGATCGCAAGGCATGAAGCTTGTCAATTCCAAACATGTGGAAGCCGTTTTGAACCTCTGGGATGCGTAAAGATTCCTTGACTGGGGCTACAATCAGCATATACGGGCTAGGCCGGTCCAGTTCAAAGTAATCTGACACCCGTTCGGCCAACACTGCCGGGGCAAAGGGCCGGAATGACTCACGGTATTTTATTTTCAAATTCATCACCGATTGCATTTCGGGGCTACGGGGGTCGCCAATGATGGACCGCCCGCCCAAGGCTCTCGGACCGAATTCCATCCGCCCTTGGAACCAGCCGACGACTTGCTTTTCTGCAAGAATTTCGGCTAGTTTTTCGGTCAATCGTGTGTCATCCATCACGACATACTCGGCATTCATACGGTCCAATTCGGCACGGATTTGATCGCGGCTAAAGGCAGGTCCCAAATACGCCCCTGCCATTTTGTCGGCACCCGTGGTCTCGCGCTTGCCATCGTGATGCTGATGCCAAGCGGAGAGCGCCGCCCCCAAAGCCCCACCGGCATCCCCGGCTGCGGGTTGAATCCAAATGTCTTTAAATGGCCCTTCGCGCAACACTCGCCCATTGGCGACGCAATTCAATGCCACGCCGCCCGCTAGGCAAAGATAGTCCATGCCGGTTTCACGATGTAGAGTTTTGGCTAGGCGCAACACCACTTCCTCGGTGACGACCTGAATCGACGCGGCAATGTCCATTTGCTTTTGAGTCAATTTGCTTTCCGGTTTTCTCGGTGGCCCGCGAAACAGTTTGTGAAACTTTTCGCTGGTCATGGTCAAGCCGGTGCAATAGTTGAAATAATCCATGTTTAACCGGAAGGTGCCGTCTTCCTTCAAGTCGATGATATGTTTGTAAATTAGATCGGCATAGTGCGGTTCACCGTAAGGGGCCAATCCCATCAGCTTATATTCGCCAGAGTTCACCTTAAAGCCAGCGTAATAAGTGAATGCAGAATACAGCAGACCTAACGAATGCGGAAAGTCGATTTCCCACAAGGCTTGCAAGCGGTTGCCTTCACCTATCCAAGCCGAAGTGGTGGCCCATTCGCCAACCCCGTCCAAACAAAGCACGGCGGCTTTTTCAAAAGGCGAGGGATAAAAGGCCGAAGCCGCATGAGATTGATGGTGTTCGGCAAACAGCAGTTGAGGCAAGTCTTTTTTCTTGCATTGGCCCAACTCCGCCAGTTCCTTTTTTAACGTGCTTTTCAGATAAAGCTTTTCCTTCAACCAGACCGGCATCGCCATGATGAAGGACCGCAAGCCTCTGGGGGCATAGCTCAAGTAAGTTTCCAGCAAGCGCTCGAACTTGACCAAGGGCTTGTCATAAAACACCACCTCATCGACTTCAGTAAGCCTGATGCCCGCTTCCTGCAAGCAATAGGCGATGGCGTGACGGGGAAACCGGCTGTCATGCTTTTTACGGGAAAACCGCTCTTCTTGGGCAGCGGCGACAATCTCCCCATCCCTGACCAAAGCTGCCGCGCTGTCATGGTAATAGGCTGAAATTCCGAGGATCGTGGTCATGGGTCGATGGTCAGAGAGGGAGGATGATGGGTTTAGGGTTCTCAGTTACAAAAGAGCCAAGGTGCGTTCAAAGCAAACCCTGTCAATGAGGGGAACGCAGTTTAGGACAGAATTATAACATTCAATTGAGAAAACGATGGTGTTGAGGATCACTTTGGGTGCGATTCAAAGTGATGCGGGCTTGAAAGGCTTGCCTTGCTGGGGCAGTTCCAAGCAAGACAAGCATTGCATTCCTGATGTAATTTCAAATATCTCCGGTGTTCGTGTGCGTCTAATCACACACTTTTAAAACCCCCGAGCATTCGGCGGACCTACTAGTTCGGGGGAACCTCCGTGGCTAAACTATTTGGCTACCTATTCCTAATGCAACCTGGAAACGAACTCATGGACAGCCACGCACCACACCCCCCACATTCTTGAATGTCGGAATTCTGGGATAAACACTCTTGGTGTTTGAGTGGCCGGACTGGGCGAGACGGAAACCGATATTGTTGTTACGGTTTGCTGGATCGTTCCTGTTACGGTTGGCGGATCGCACGTTCTGCGGTTTGTTGTTCCAAGAGCCGCCGCGCACCGCCCGACAGTCTCTTCAGGCCCGCTCCCGTTGGAAGTATACTTCATTGAAGAGCGTCCGGCGCAGCCCTTCCGTATTCGCGTGGCAAGCATGGCCTATCCAGCTTTGCACTGATGCGTCAACGGTGTCCAAATCAATTTGATAGTGAGCGTAAGCCTTCGCCATACCATGCAGTCGTCTGCGGAATCGATGCCCGTTATCACTACGCAAGCGCCGACTATCTCGTCTGACCAGATAGCCCAACACATCTACCCAGTCAGTGGTTCTTGATATTTGCCGCTTGGAAGGGTGTAAGCTTAGCCGTAACCCCTCCAAGCGATGCTCGATTGCCAAACAATCTTCCCACAGTCGGTGTTTATCATCGTCCAATATTATCAAATCATCCACATAGCGCAGATAAGCCGGTACGCGCAAAGTTTCTTTGATCCAGTGGTCCATGTCGTCCAAATATAGATTGGCAAAAAACTGGCTCGTCAGATTACCGATGGGGATGCCGCGCCGACGTTCCAGCGGGGTAAACAAGTCATCACCTTGAAAGATAAAATGTGGATAAGTGGGTTCTGGGCTATTGTCGATGATGTTGTCTAGCAGTGATAGGGTTTCCTTGTCTTTGATGTGGCATTGCAGCATATCTTTAAGCAATTGATGGTCGATGTTGGGGAAATATTGGCGGATGTCTAACTTGAGAACGTAAGGATACCGTTGGGCATAGGCTTGGTATCGGTCCACGGCGGCATGGACTCCCTTGCCCTTGCGGCAAGCGTAGCTATCGTGAATGAACCCCCGGTCTAACGGCGGTTCGATGACGTTCATGAGTGCATGATGCACCACGCGGTCACGGAAGGGAGCGGCGCAAATGACTCTGGGTTTGCGTTCGTAAATCGTAAACTGGCGATAGTTTCCGGGACTATAGCATCCCTCTTTCAGTTCACTTTGGAGTTTCAGCAGTTCTACTTCCAAGTCACAGCCAAAACGGGCCACTTCCACCCGTCCGCGCTTGCCACGTCTTGCTTTGCGGTAAGCCAGCAGCAAATTTTCAAACGAGACGATGTGTTCCCAAAGGCCGCCAATGCGTTTCAAGCCTCTTTCCCGTTATGCTTGCGCCAACCGCCAATTTGGGCGCCCAAGGCGACGATGCGCTGGCTGCCATATTCGTATTGTCGGGTAGGCAAGGTGCGCAATTCGTGGGCTACTCGCCACAAATGTCGCACGGTATTGATACGGCGGTTAGCCTGATCCAGCCAAGGGCGCTTGTCCTGACCGTAGGCGGCGGAAGTCAAGGCTTCCAACACGTCCAGCAAGCCGGTTTCGATGCGTTCGCCCAAGGTAAAACGGCGGTCGCGGGGGAATTTGTCCAATTGCGGAATCATCCATAGCAATAATTCATGGCAATCGTCAATCGCCTTGGGTGTGGTTGCCGCCATAGTACCCCCTTAAAAAAAAATCGCCGGCTTCGCCGGAAAAGTAAAAAGAAAAGAAAGAAAAGGAAAAA
>CAIWDB010000450.1 GCA_903911305.1 uncultured Methylococcaceae bacterium
AAAATGTTGGGGCTGTTGAAATTGCCGGAACAAACCAAGCGACTGATTGAGGAAAATATTAGTGCTGATGTTGAGATAATCCACGCAGTTAAGGCCATTGAGAAAATAAGTCGGCCCGAGGCTAAGGCTTTGGTTGACGAACTCAAAAGCACACCAATGGACGGAAAGGCTAGGGACAAAGTTGCAAAGGTTAAAGATAAGGTGAAGCCGTCTTTTAGTAAGCCTACCCAAGCCGCACCGAAACAGAATTATGATGCACTTGCCGAGGATGCGACTGCAACCCTAGCCGAAAGAATTCTTAATCTAAATTCGGGAAATTCGGGTAAGCTTGAAACGCCTGTTGTTGAGGCAGAGAAGGTAAAGCATAGCGATTTGACAGCCGATTTTGTAACGCATAAAGAAAATAAAGTTGTCGCGGAAGGTCAAGGGTTTTTACCTGCACCCCTGCCAGCAGCGGATAACTCCCTTAGCCTAGTGTTGAAAATTGTTTATGGACGCATTTACAAAAATAGCGAATCGCCCGTTCGTGTTTTAAATTCCATGGCAGAGGAAGACAGGGACAACGCAATATCTTGGTTGAAAACTCATTACAATGCCGGTGAAAAATCGAAAACCCTTGCAATCGACGTGTTGAACGGGTTTCGAGACGGCGTTTTTGATAAGGAAGGCGACGGTGCTTTTGCCTTGGTTGCCTATCTTCATGGCGCAACCAGTGGGTTAGATTTTAACATGGTTGATATTTTAGGCGGTGCGGAAAGGAAATAAGTTTTTAACAGTGACCAATGAAGGGGATTTATTCCCTTCATTGGCTTGTTTGTTTTTTGGCAAAAACGATTAAAAATATTTCAATGAAAACTAAGTTTTTTGGGTGTTTTTAAAGCCATTTTTAATTTATCTGTTAAGTAAAACATAATAATAATATGAGAATAAAGCCATGACTGAAAAAGGTAAAGGAAAGGGCAATACTAAGAAAAGAAGAATGACGGCGGCGGAATTTGAAGCCGTCCTACCTCATTTAACCGGCATGACCGAGGATCGTATCAAAGGAGCAAGAGCCGCCCTAGTCGATAATGTAAAGCTTGTTGATATAGCTAAACTGTATGGATGGCAGAAAAAGCAGGATGTGGGGGGCGCAGTGGATACCGTCTGGAAAATATTCCAGCGCGTCAAGGAGACTTTGCGCGTGGCGGAGGAATCGGGTTTTAAATATTCCGATGTTTCGTCTGATTTGCCGGAAGGGTGGAAGCGTGTTTGTCTTGAAGCACCAGAATTCTTGATTGATATATTCAAGGCGGAGATTGAAAAAATCAAACGCTCGTCAGATTCAAAGCCATAAAAAAAAGCCCGGAATGGTTGAACCGATCCGGGCAAACGTCAATTTAAGTTAGGATTTAACCTGAAACTTAAGCTGTCTATAATACCATCTGTCATGCCTGTTGTGTAACTGAAAATCAGGGCTGGCAGATGCGGCTGTGTCCCGCGAGTCGGGCATCCTGCCCTCGTCCCAATCGCCCCCGGAATCATCCGGGGCCGCGCTCCAAGCGCGGTAAGGTGTGAATTCGTTTTTTGCCGCTCATGGGGGACTGTGCCACCTTGTTCCTCAGTTGCACAGACCCCGCCGCTATGCTCCCCCAAAAGCGGGCCGACCGCTGGCGCGGACGGCCCTAAGCAAAGGCCCTTGCCTGGCCAATCTCTCACTAGCTTTGCCAAATCGAATCGAGCATAAAGCTTGCGAATTTTTGC
>CAIWDB010000451.1 GCA_903911305.1 uncultured Methylococcaceae bacterium
GCTATGCCGCCCTGTCTGCCAAGCGCAAAACCGCCAGACACCTAGCCCAAGCAAAAGGGCGGGTTATCGGCTAGAACGGGGATGGAATGAGATAAAAACACGACATTTGGGGTAGGGGGGTATTGCCTTGTTGACCCAATGCTGTTGAATTAAGCCATTCGCAGACTGTTCCCAGAGCGAAGTCGAGGGGGAAGTCGAAGCGAACAAGCTGGCTTCGACTCCGCTCAGCCAGCGGAACGCATTAAACTCAAGCGATAATTCAACAACATTGCCTTGTTGACCCTGCCCATTGCAGGACTTGGACGGACAAGGCCGATTATCTTTAACTTAATAGGGGGTATCGATTGGACGGGTATGGACATTGCCGTTTATCCGTGACATTAAAGGGGGGTATGCCTAGAACAATGTCGTGGATTTGAGTGAGGGGGGGTACGCCAAACCAAGGTGGAAACTGCTGAATGATGGGGATTTGAAGTAGGGGGCGATGCCACGCACAGACGGAAACTGGCGAATGGCGAGGATTTGTTAGGGAGGGGGTATTGGGCAAGGCAGAGACATGACTTAGCACACCGTACCAGGCACACGGGGAGGCAAGCAAACATCATGAGCGATTTACAACCGTACATCAAAGACATTCGCTGGCAGTTTGTGCAATGCTAACAGGCCGGTATCGAACCGCCCAAGGGCGAACAATGCTAAGCCTTCGCCGAGCGGGTAGCCATCATCCTTGCCAATGGCGGAAGCCGAAAAGCGGACATTTATTTTTATCATCCTTAAGGTGATAAAATGTTGTTTATGCCGTCTAAAAAGAACATAAACGGCTCCTTTTAAGCGCCTAAGAAGGAGCAAGCCTTGCAGATCAAGTTCAGAAACAAACACCTAGAGAAATGTTATATCAAGTATGACAAGGCGGTGAAGGAATTTGGTGAACAGGTAGCCCGCAAATACATTCAGCGCATCAGCATTATCAAGGAAACCGAAAACCTCGATGTGCTAAAGAATCTGCCGGGTTTGGGTTGCCATCCCTTGACAGGCAATCGTCAAGGCCAATTCGCCATCAAATTAACCGGATTCAACCGTTTGATTTTCACCTTGGAAGGTGATCAGTTGCAAATCGTATGCATAGAAGAGGTCAGTAAACATTATGACGACTAACACCTATTACCTCTCTGACCTCGCCATTCCACCTGGAGAATACCTTCAGGAAGTGATTGACGAGTTGGGGATGAACCAATCGGAATTAGCCAAACGTATGGGTCGCCCCACGCAAGCCATTAACGAAATTGTCCGTGGCGAAAAGGCCATTACCCCGGAAACGGCGATTCAATTGGAGGATGTCACCGGCGTTCCTTCCCCTATTTGGAATGGCTTGGAAGCGGAGTTTCGGCTGATTTTGGCGAAGCAAAGGGAAGAACAAAACTTAGCCAGTGAGTCGGGCCTTGTGGCAGAGTTTCCATACACGCAGATCGCCAAGCTTGGGTTTCTGCGGCAAACCCGGCAACCCATTGAGAAAGTCACGGAATTGCGCCGTTTCTTCGGTGTTGCCTCACTCTATAACCTTGAAACTGTGAACGGTTACGAACCCGCTTTCCGTCAAGGCAAAGGGGGTAAATCGTCTTCTTATGCTTTGATTGCATGGTTGCGTATGGCTGAAATTAAGGCGAGGGCAATGGATTGTGCAAGCTTTAGCGTCAGCCAATTGAAGCTTGCTTTGCCGCCTATTAGGGCGCTTACCCAAAAAACCCCAGATGTTTTTTTGCCCATATTAAGCGATTTGCTGAAAAAATGCGGCGTGGCATTCATCCTTCAACCTCATTTGCCAAAAACCTACGCCCACGGCGCGACTTTTTTTCTAGGTGAAAAGGCCGTTCTGGTCATGTCGAATCGGGGGGCGTGGGCCGATGTATTCTGGTTCAGTGTGTTCCACGAAATCGGGCATATTCTGCTCCACTCTAAGCGTCAGCGGTTTGTGGAGAACGATGCCATTGACCCAGCCTTGCAAAAGCAAGAAAACGAGGCTGATGCATTTGCGCATGAAACGCTGATTCCGTCCAAACAGTGGCAAGCGTTTGTGAAGCAGGGGGAATTCAGCCCTCAGCGCATTCAGGGTTTCGCGGATGAAATAGGCATTGCGCCCGGTATTGTGACGGGGTTTCTCCGGCATCACCAATACTTGCCAATGTCCAACCACTCTCACCGAGTTCAATATCAATGGGTGGCTTGACTAAGCTGATAACGATGGAGTTTGAGTTTTTGTCGGCTTGATGTAATTTTCTGGTAAATATGTTGAGTATCAAGCTTAGGTCAGTCGGCTACCGGCTGGTTTATGAAGTCCGTGATGCCGAATTGATTGTTCTGGATGAGGTTGTTGGAAAGCGCGAAAGCAATGCTGTCAATACAGCCGCAATGAATCGGTGAGTATTCGTGGGTGGCGCATTGTTAATGTTCCCAAGGCCCTAGCTTATAGGGATGCCTATGGAGACGATTCAGCGCTACACGTCCGCAGGATCGGTCTACCAAGGTTACCACGCTGGAATGTGGGAACCAGAAAAAACGAAGCGAAGCGTAGTTTGCGTCCGAATGAGCACATGGTAAGTGGAAACCTAAATTACACTGTAAACTTATCTTGATAACCGGTTTCCAATACCGCATGAATGTAGTGGCTACCATTTCTAAGAAAGTGTTTCCCTGTCACTATCGCTTTGAAAGACGCCTTTACCCAAGCAGTATAGTGCGCCCAATAAGGTTTGCGCCTCTGCATTTCCCTGCTCGGCGGCCATCCGATACCACTTCGCCGTAGTTCTGAGGTACACCATGACCGTTGGCATAGTCAAGTCCTAGGTTGAATTGCGCCTGCGCATCAGTTGGCCCAGATTCGGTTGATTGTTGCGTATCGCTACTTACAGGGTTTTCAGGCTGGACGCTCGACGTGTACATGGTCGTTCTTTTAATCCACACCAAATTCCCTACTAATAGAATTACAGCGTTTTCAATATCAATTGATTACTTTATTTGATCCGTAGGAGCGGGCCATGCCCGCGATTGTTTGGGCCAAGTCTTCAAAAATAGGCTATTTATCGCGGGCGTGGCCCGCTCCTACATGTTGCATATATTCA
>CAIWDB010000452.1 GCA_903911305.1 uncultured Methylococcaceae bacterium
GCACGAAAACGACGCATTCTCCCACTTGATGGAATCCGGTACGCAAAGCTTCGCCGAATCACTCAGTTATTTTCCAGATGTTGACGAGTATCAAGTTGGCCCGGAAAGCTATCTTGAACTAGTGCATCAAGCCTCGGAATCGATTGATGTGCCGATCATTGCCAGCCTAAACTGTGTCACCGGAGATGGCTGGATTGATTACGCAAAGCAAATGCAGCAAGCCGGCGCAGACGGGCTGGAATTGAACATCTATTCGGTCGAGCCTGATCTGGACGCCACCAGTGCCGAGATTGAGCAGCGCTATCTGGATATTTTAGCTGCGGTCAAATCGACCGTCAGCATACCGGTTGCACTCAAACTTAGCCCATTCTTCAGCGCGATGGGGAACATGGCAAAACGTTTGGACGAAGCCGGGGCCGATGCCTTAGTGCTGTTCAATCGTTTCTATCAACCGGATATTGACATACAAGATTTGGAAGTCAAACCTTCGCTTGGCCTGAGTTCCGCCGGCGAGATTCGTCTACCACTGCTGTGGATTGCGATATTGCATGGCAAGCTGAATGCTTCACTGGCAGCCACCCGAGGCGTGGAAAACCCGGATGAAGTGATTAAATATCTATTGGCGGGAGCCGATGCGGTGATGACCACATCTTCGCTGTTGCGGCATGGCCCTGCTTATACCAATCTTCTACTGGAAGGTTTGAAAGCGTGGATGGAAGCTCGGCGCTTCTCATCTGTCAAGCAAGTCAGGGGCAGCATGAGCCGGGCCAAAGTCGCCAATCCAGCGGCATTTGAACGCGCCAATTATATCCGAGTGTTGGAAAGCTATCAGAGTGCTTATATTTAATTCCTTCGGAATTAAATAATATGTTATGCCGTTGCAATAGAGTAGCGGTTTTATCTTTGACCGAAAATGATATAGGCCGGAACAAGGTCTTGCGACTAACGTTTCCGGCTTATGATCTAGGATTACGTCATTTCGGCATGGATGCCGAAATCCAGCGCCCAAGGATGGCAAACTGTGGCATTCAAAGCCATGTCAGGTTTACAAAGAGCCAATTTCATTTTTTTTTACTAACCGTTCTGTTGCCCTTTTCTGCCAACGCAGAAAATAATTTTCAAATTAATGTTTATTTAGACAAAACAAGCTCCGGCTGGGCAACCAAACATTTCGATTATGCACTAGTCGCTGAAAAAGAAACTTGCCGTATTCAATGGAACGCAGTGGAAGATAATAACGGCGATAGATTTTTATCAGTCAGGAAAAAATGCCAGCTTGGTTTTCCCATGCAACAACCTTTGCATTCGGCTATTCTGAAGGAAATCGACCAACGCTGGGGTTTAAAAAGTTTTAAATCCATCGACTGGGGTTCTTTGTGTGATAAGCCTGATTGGTCATGGTGCGAACCGATAGCCAGGGCATCCTTGCAATCCAAAGACTTTATTGACTATTATCAACACTATCCCCGCTCCAAATTAAAAGAGCTTAATGGCTTGTTTGTCGAACTCGCCAACCAGACTAATTCTTATGTGGCTTTTACCGAATTGTTCAAACCGTTTGGGGTATCCTTAAAATTAACTGCCGTTGAGAAGGTATTTACGGCACGGGCGAGTGATAGTTATTTTCCAGAAGAGTTAAGCGGTGTATTCAAGGGGCAAAATGTAAAGGCAAGGGTCATGTATAACGCGGGGATGGCGTATTTTTCGATAGTGAAGTAGGCAGGAAGAATAGATGCGTTATTTTGGTTCCCACGCTCCAGCGTGGGAACTGGCTTTCCCCGCTCCTGCGAGTATACGACGCTGGAGCGTCAAGGTATGCATTCCCACGCTGGAGCGTGGGAACGA
>CAIWDB010000453.1 GCA_903911305.1 uncultured Methylococcaceae bacterium
ATTTTCCTTCATCCATGCCAAGTGGTAGTCATGCTCCAAGGTTTTCGCCAAATAAGCCGCCAAATCTTTGATAGCCCCGGTTTCCCGCTTGGCGGCAACATACCCACACGCCGCCATGATTTTCTTTTTCCCGTATTGCTTAGCCCATTGCTTGGCGGTTGCCTCGGCAATGCCAAGATTCAGCAAAGCCTCGACGTGTTATTTTATTGATTTTGGTTGATAAGATTTAATATTCCATTATAAATAAAGTCATGAATCGGTTGTAATTGATCGTAATTTTTTAGTTCTGCAAGCATTAGTTTGGAGATTGTTATATGTTCAACCAAAGGCGTATGGTCATGAGTTATCGTATTAATTACAAGTGATATGCTTACATATGGAATTCTAAATATCATCGTTTCAAACAATGAAACTTTAACATCGCTAGTATCCATCACCCACAACCATGCATCCTCCCTATCTGGGTGATCCGTGATGCCTATGGTTGATTGTTCATAAACTCCCCAATGTTGTTTTATCTTATCCAGATTAGAAGAATTCTTTTTCACTATTTTTGGTTTAAAAGCAAATATTCTTTCTCTAACTTTTGGAATATCTATACCATAAAAAATATCACTGTTCGATTTTTCATCACGAAGTTTCGATGCAGTCTTGATGATTTCGATAGCCTTGTCAAAGCAATCCATCAAAAACCATTCACTATTACCATCTAGGTTTGAAGGCTTTTCGACTTTCCATTTGCCCAGCAGAAAGTGAAGCGTTTTCTCAAGCCCGCAGACTTCCCGCCTACTCCCAAACACGGTACAAGATGCGGTTAGGTCTATACTCCCCCATACTGACGATAGCCGAAGGTAGCGGTCTTCGATTTTGTCGGTGATGCCTATCTTAAATTCGGTCTTAGGTTCGTTGACGAAAAGGTAAAGAGTGCTTTGCATGGTTTTAAAGGCTGTACGTTAGGCGTAAAAAAGCCGGACTTTCAGATTGTCCGGCTTTCTTCAAAACGATCAAAGGAGTAACAATTCCCGCTCTTTCCCGTCCTGAGAGCGTACCATCGGGGTTTCTCCCGATTTTTTGCAACTCCACAGAAAGTCATACACCGCAAGGGCGCGGCGGATGACTTCTGTTGCGCTGTCCGCTTGGGTGACTTCCCTAAGCCGGTCGATGCTTTCCTTGGTGGCTTCGGGCATTTCCAAGTTTAAGCGGATTTTTGTTTGGGTTCGTGCTGGTCTCGCCATTGTTTTGTCTCCGCGTGACGTTCGCCACACCAAGCGCAAAAACGATACCCGCAATTGCGGCCCATGCTATCGCCGTTACCACTTCCGCCTCATGATTCTTCTGAAATGCGGCGATGGCGATCACGACGATTGCCGTTATTGCGAATTTCAAGCAGTCCATGCTTCGAAGCAATTGCAGCCATCCTGTCGGCAATTCCTTCAATTCCGCGTACTTGCTGTAGTCCGGTTGTTGATTTACTAAGTCTTTGCACTCGTGCATGGTTGTCTCCAACAGAGAGGTAGAAAACTCCCCGAGAAGACAACTGCACGAGTGTTCTTAGGCCGGATATTCATGATTGATACCTCCGTTGCCTTAAAACACCCGCTAGGTTGGTCTTGGTTCTATTAAGCCTGACAGACCCCTTTTGGGGTACAAATTCAACATATCTATACTTCGTAACCCAACTTGCGGAGCAGAACCATGATTGGCACACATAAGGTAGGGTTACGCCAGTGTCGTAATATGTATTTTATGTGTATTTTATGAATTGTCAATAGCTAGTCGGTGTAGCTTGTAGGATGCGCTGAGCTTTGTAGTCTGGGCAATGGGGCTTTATCGTTGCTCGACAACAAGAAACACACAAAGGGCGAATTTCAAAAAATTAATAATGCGGCAAAAAAACTGGCTTGGCTATTCCGCAAATACGGTCGTCGGCCCGCCTTTTTTCACCCGCAGACGCACTGGGCCGAGTTTTGCGGCGGCGGCATCGCTGCCTTCGCGGGCCAATA
>CAIWDB010000454.1 GCA_903911305.1 uncultured Methylococcaceae bacterium
ACACCTTCGGTTTGACACCCTTGCAACAATATCTAATCAAAATGCCTGATGGACGGATGCAAGCGCTGTCGATTGCGTGGGATAGCCGGGACAAGCAACACGGCGGTCAGCGCTGGTTTCATTTATACCCGGATGAGAAGATCGACCACGACGACCCCTTGCACTGGACCGGGCCGTATCAAAATTGGAATTTCATGTGTGCGGACTGCCATTCCACCCAAGTCCGTCATAACTACGATGCCAAGGCCGACACCTTCAATACCCAATGGAATGAAATCAATGTCGCTTGCGAAGCCTGTCACGGGCCGGGTTCAGACCATGCCGCATGGGCCAAAGGCCAAGCCAGCCTATGGGGATACGCCAAAAAACCACAGGAACCAGACAAGCTGCTTGCCGCCGACTTGTCTGAGCGCAAACAACCTCATCGCTTGGAGGCTATGCGCCAATCGACTGGGTATGCCATTCAAGAAGGCAAGGAACTGAAAACCTGTGCGGTCTGCCATGCCCGTCGCACCGCGTTGACCAATGAGTTCAAACCCGAAGAAGGCTTTGACCAGCATTATCTGGCGGCTTTCCTGCAACCTGATTTGTATTATGCGGATGGGCAGATCAAGGATGAGGTGTATGAATTCAATTCATTCCGGCAAAGCAAAATGTTTGCCAAGGGCGTGACCTGTAGCGATTGCCATGATCCTCACTCACTGGGCTTGCGCGGCGATGTCACTTCGGTGTGTTTGCAATGCCACGAAGGCTCAAAATACCAGCAAACCGCCCACCATCACCATTCCGACAAGGCCCAAGTGCGTTGCGTCGATTGCCATATGCCGCAAAAGAATTACATGGTGGTCGATCCCCGCCGCGACCATAGCTTCCGAGTGCCTAGGCCGGATTTGAGCGTCCGCCTTGATGTGCCGAATGCGTGCCAACAATGCCATCAAGACAAGGGCAATCAATGGGCCGCTGATTCTGTTAAAGCTTGGTTAGGCCGCGACTCGGTAGGCTTTCAAGGCTTTGCCGAAGCGTTTCATGGTGTGCGCGAAACCAATGTCGGCGGGGAGCAAGCCTTGCAAGCCGCGTTGCGTGATATCACTACGCCGCCCGTTGCCAAGGGTAGTTTGCTGGCGGAGTCCGGTGGGTTTATCAATGCGATACCGCAGGATATTCAACACAGCTTGAAAGCCGAGTCGGTGACCGAACGCATCGGTGCGTTGACCGCCATCTCCAATATTCCAATCAATCAACGCTGGCCGTTGGCTGCGCATTTGTTGCAAGCGCCGGAACGCAATGTACGGATCGAAGCGGCGAGATTATTGCTCGACCCTGCTTTGGACTCGGCGCAGCAGCAGCAAATCGCCGGGCCGTTAAGCGAATTAAAGCAAGCAGCGGCGGTTTATGCCAGCCGCCCACAATGGCGTTTGATTTCGGCGGACATCGCCATGAAACAAGGCCAGCCCGAACAGGCCATTGTGGAATATGAAGCCGCTTTGAACATCCAGCCCGCGTTTGCCCAAGCCTATGCCAACCTAGCCGATGCCTACCGAGCCATGGGCCAAGATGATAAAGCCAAGGACACCTTGCAACGTGGACTTAAATTGATGCCTAAAGAAGGGGCTTTGCATTATGCACTAGGACTGGCCCATGTCCGGCAGAAGCAACTGGCAGTGGGCATTAATGAACTCAAGCTCGCCACCGAATTGAACCCGGATGACCGGGTGTTTGCCTATGGCTATGCGTTAGGGCTTTATTCCAAGAATGATAAAAAAGCCGCCTTCGCTTTTTTGAAAGACCGGCTTGGCAAACATCCGGCTGAACGCAATAACCTGTATTTGTTGGCACAACTGGCTTTGGAGGAAAAACGCCCGGAATGGTTTGGGCCTTATCTGTCCAAACTAAGCCAATTGGCTTTGTCCGACCCTCAAGCCAAGGAATTGATGGATCGGTTCATGTCCGAAAAAGAAGACCCGTTTGTCAAAAGCCAACGAGATTAAGGGGGCGGGGGTCAAACCCAATGCTGTTGAATTAAGGAATTTTCCGTTCACCCTGAGCTTGTCGAAGGGTGAACGGAATAATACAACTTTCGCGAACTTAAGCCGTTCATGCTTCGACAGGCTCAGCACGAACGGCTTAATTCAACAACATTGGGAGTCAAACCTGAATTTCTTAATATCTACTGTTACCCACGGACGCAAAAGTGGCTTATTTTCTAGCGAATCGGGAGCGTCAAAGCCCTTCGGCTTCGCTCAGGACGGGCTTTGACGCTCCAATCCTTGCAAGCTTCGACGCTCCAATACTGGGCCGCTGGGTAACATCAGTTAAGATTTTGCGTGAACAATAAGGATCGGCATAGTCTTAATGTAAACCTCAAAGATCCAACCGTTCAATGACATGGGTGCGCGGCGGGGTGTCTGCCATCGGGCCGCTTACGCCAGACTCTTGGGCGAGCCGGTGGAAGTTACTCGCACGGTCAGAGATGAAAGAGGCTGCCAACATCAGTTCCAATTCCACCGGCGGCACTGAGCGCATGAATTGGCGGACCAGTTCGGCGTCAACGCCGTCTCCACCGAATTCCCCCAAGGCCAGTGAGCGGGAAAATCCATAAAACTGCCTCATGCGGTTTTCACATAACTGGGCATGGCGGGCGCGGCGGGACGGGTCGTGGAGTGATTCCTTGACCGCCAACGCGGTGAAAGCGGCATTGTAAAATGCGTTCAACACCCCGTGGGAGTAGATAGGGTCCACGAAAGACGCGGCATCGCCGATCAGGGTGTAGTTTTCCCCGCACAAGCGAGTCGAGTAGTAAGAGTAATCGGGTCGCTCAAAAAAGGCATCTTCGACATATTCCGCAGACTCCAACAGGCGTTCTAGGTAAGGGGCTCGTCGGCAGGTCTCTAAGAAAAAGCGTTCCCGCCCCGCTTTGTCCATGCCACGGGTACGGTCGGTATTGATGACCAAGCCCACGCTGGTCAGTTTGCGCAGGGCGATATGCCAGATCCAGCCATCCTCGAAGGAGGTGACAAACGTCACCGGCATAATCTTGCCGAGTTCTGAAGCCGCATGGCTTTTGCCGTCAGCGGCCACAAAGCGGGCATTCTTGAAATAGCCCCATAATGATAGGAACCTCATGCTCGAATGGATCAGCCGCTTGGATTTGAATTGCCCGGCCAGCAATGCGCCGGGTCCGCTGGCATCAATGACATGACGGCAAACAATGTTGCCTTCATCAGCGCCACCGCCACGTCGGTCCGAATAATGTACCTTGGGCTGCTGCGAATCGGCAAAATCCACTTGCTTGACCGTCACCTGCTGGTAAACCTTGACCCCGAGGCTTTCAGCATGCTTAAGCAACAAGGCATCAAAAATATCGCGTTCCACATGCAGGGCAGGGCGGGTAAAGCCAAATTCGGAAAAGGCGATGCGGTGGATTTTGCCGTTCCACACCACGATCCCGCCAGCTTTGCCGACGAAGCCCTCGCGCTCTATCAACGCGGACGCGCCGGTTTGGTCGGTGTATTTCCAAAAGTGCGGAATCAAGCTCTCGCCGACTTGGGGGCGGGGATGCAGGGCTTTTTCCAACAGCACCACATCAATGCCGGCTTTGGCCAGCAATGTGGCCACACTAGACCCTGCCGGGCCGCCACCGATGACCAGCACGTCACAGTTTGCCGGAATGTTTAAGTCAGTCATGTCGATCCCGCGTCAGTCAATAATGGCATCCACTTTAATAACATGGGGGGTGTCCTTGGAGGGTTATCGGCAAAAAAAAGGTTTTAGCGTATCCATATCGGCACTTACTATAAGGGAGCCTCGAAAAGCTGGGTACGTTCATGGTTCGACAGGCTCACCACGAACGTAACCTACTGATTAGCTTAATACCGTTCGCACTGAGCATGTCGAAGTGCGGGGTTTTTCGAGGTTCCCATAAGCAGCGTACTTACCGTGCCTTGCTTTCCTCCCCGTCTACTGGGCGCATGTCCCAGAATCCGAAGAAATTAAACCATTGCAAAGGCACTTGGCGACAGTGCTTTTCCAGGCAGTCGGCGTACTGCTGGGCCAATGCGGCGAGGGACTGGGTTCTTCCGGGTTCTTGCCTAGGCAAACGGATGGACTCGGCGAATGGCTCTACATAGACGTGGTAACGGTCGCCTCGTGGATAACCAAAAAAAGTCAGAACCGGGCATTGCAGTATCGAGGCCAGCCAATAAGGGCCTTGCGGAAACTCGGCCTCCTCGCCGAGAAACTTAGCCCGCACCGTGCGCCCTTGTCCGCCCACCGGTATGCGATCCCCCATCATCACCACAAACTCGCCTTGGCGAATCTTGTCCTGCAAGCGGATGGCGATGGCCGGGTTCAATTCAGTGACCTGGATCAGTTCAATATGGCCCCCCGGCGTGACACTGCGCAGCAAGCGATTGAATTTTTCCGCATGTTTGGTGTGTACCAGAATATTGAGGCGGATAATTCCACGCGAGTAAGCCAATGCCTGACAAATTTGCAGATTGCCAATATGCCCGCTGAGCAACAGCGCCCCTTGGCCTCGTTCCAGCAAATCCAATAACAATCGCCGGTTGGGAAACTCCACTTGATCGGGATCGAGCTGGTCCAGCCAAACAACGATCTTATCCAGCATCATCTCACCGAAGGCAATGCAATGGCGGTAACTGTCCCATAGTCCGCCCGTCAGACCAAGTTCGGGAAAGCAAAGGCCAAGCCGCTGCAAATACTGCTGAGAAGCGCGGCGGGCGGGAGCGTTGGCAACAAAGTAATAACTCACCACCGGATGCAGGAACAGGCGGAAAACCAAGCGGCCAAACAGCCGGTAGATCAGCACCATCGCCTTCATGCCCCACAGGATGCCGGTTTCTTCCATTGAAGCCCAATGGGTGTCCGAGGAAGATGCACTCATCGGACCGCCTTCCACAACAGCCCCGGCAGATGGTACAACAGGCTAAGTAACATTCTGATCTGCAATAGGGTGAGCCTGGCGTTGTCTTCCCATAGGCGAAAATGGGATATGCCGTCTTGCGGATAAACCACCTTGGTGGGAATGGAGATGACGGGGATACCCATCCAATACAGGCGGATCAGGATTTCCACGTCAAACTCCATGCGGTCCCCTAGGCTGGCGGTATCAATAAGCCGGACGCAAATGTCCACCGGGTAGACCCGGAAGCCGCACATGGCATCGGGGATATGCAGGGAAAGGGTGTTGACCCAGACACACGCATGGGTCAGGTAGCGGGCATAAAAGCGCAGCTTGGGGATGGAATCGTCAAACATCGCCTGACCGATAACGACTGCTTGGGGGTTCGCCTGTGCGGTATCCAAAAACTGGCGCAAATCACCTACGTCATGCTGACCGTCGGCATCAATCTGCAAGGCGTGGGAATATCCCTGCTGTTGGGCCGCACGCAATCCTGTTTTCAACGCCCGACCCTTGCCCCGGTTGGTTTCATGTCGCAAATATTGCACTTGCGGATAGCGCAAGGCCAAACCTCGCATGACGGCGGCGCAGGATTCTTGGCTACCGTCATCCACCAGTAGGCAGGGAAGGGTAAAGGTTTGCAACCGCTCCACAATAGTTGGCAGTGGGGCTTCGTGGTCGTATACGGGAATGATGACGCAGGGCTTGAACATCATCGCCATAAATAATGCTTCCGTTTCTATCAAATTAAATTTATATGGTTGAAATCAACCGCCTGTCCTAGCGTACAGGCTGAGTTACCTATTTTTTGTCAGATTATAGGACATTATAGGGGGGTTATGAATCTAATTAGATCGGTTTGGCAGTTGATATGCGGCAATAGAATAGCTTTTCGGTTAGACTTTTTCATTTTGATTGCAAATCGTGCCTCAACAAGGATAGCCCTGAATTAATGAACCCCGAAGCCTTCATCAAAAAATGGCGGAGCTCCACCCTCAAGGAGCGTTCATCCGCGACTGGTTTAACGGCGGACTCTTCGACGGCGACGACACCCTACCCCTCGATGCGGACGAGTCCAAGCAACTGCTGGCCCTGTCGCGGCTGGATTGGAGTGCCATCGAACCGGCTATTTTCGGCACCCTGTTTGAGCGCGGCCTAGACCCTGCCAAGCGTTCCCAACTGGGGGCGCACTACACCGACCGCGCATCCATCATGCGCCTCATCAACCCGGTTATCCG
This sequence comes from uncultured Methylococcaceae bacterium, assembly GCA_903911305.1. Lineage (GTDB taxonomy): Bacteria > Pseudomonadota > Gammaproteobacteria > Methylococcales > Methylococcaceae > Methylumidiphilus. Next base: position 6,160 of record CAIWDB010000454.1, read on the forward strand.
CGAACCCCTGTTAGCCGAATGGGAGGCTGTCAAAACGGCAATCGACAAAGACAAGTCCAAGGGCCGCAAGAAGGCCAACCAAGCCTATGCCGGGTTTTTGGAACGGCTGCGCAATTTCCGCATCCTCGACCCTGCTTGCGGTTCCGGCAATTTCCTCTATCTCGGCCTGCAAACCCTCAAAGACCTTGAGCACCAAGCGATCTTGGAGGCCGAAGCCTTGGGGTTACAACGCCAGTTCCCCAGCGTCGGCCCGGAGGCCGTCCACGGGCTGGAACTCAACCCCTACGCGGCGGAACTGGCACGGGTGACGGTGTGGATAGGCGAAATCCAATGGATGATACAGCATGGCTATGGACACAACACTAACCCAATATTGAAACCACTGGAGACTATCGAGCAACGAGACGCGATTCTTGCCAAACCCAAGACCGACTCGGTTTTGGAAACCGAGTCGGTCTCATTGAAGTTGAGTGTGGAAGAAGCGGCATGGCCGGCGGCGGATGTCATCATCGGCAACCCGCCTTTTCTTGGCGGTTCCAAGCTTTTGGGCGAATTGGGCGATGAATACACCAAAGCCCTGCGGGACTGCTATCAGGGCCGCGTACCGGGCGGGGCGGATTTGGTGTGCTACTGGTTTGAGAAGGCACGGGCGCAGATCGAGGTAGGCAAGGCGCAACGGGCGGGACTGGTGGCTACCAACAGCATACGCGGCGGGGCAAACCGTAAGGTGTTGGAACGAATTTTGTCTGATACAATCAAAAACAATAATGCCAACAGAGGGGAGCAACATGTCAACAGTGACTTTCGACACGCTCGAATTAGTGGAAAAACTCAAGGCGGCGGGTTTTCAGCAAGACCAAGCCGAAGCGGTGGTGCGGGTGATTGCCAAAGCACAGGACGAATTGGTGACGAAAACGCATTTGGACATCACCTTAGAAAAGATGTTAGCCCCGATACGCACCGACTTGGCCGTGTTGAAATGGATGATGGGACTGTTGTTAGCGGGCGTGATCTCGCTGGTGATGAAAACCTATTTCTAACGATCTTCAATGCCTGGAGCGATGAGCCTTGGGTCAATGACGGCGCGGCGGTGCGGGTGTCCCTCATCTGCTTCGGCAAGCAAACTGAAAACTTGCCAGTGAGCTTGGACGGGAAGGCGGTCAATGCGATTTATGCAGACCTCAGCGCGAATACTGAGGAAGCCAGTCAGACAGATTTGACCCAAGCGCAACGGCTTATGGAAAACCAAGGGTTATCTTTTCAAGGCTCGCAGAAAATTGGAGCCTTCGACATTCCCGGCGACTTGGCTAGGGTCTGGCTCAAGCTGCCTAATCCCCATGGCAAACCCAATTGCGACGTGTTGAAACCGAGTTGGAACGGCTTGGATTTGGTTCCGCCGTCCGCGTGATGGCTGGATTATCGACTACGGCACGGCGATGCCCGAAAACGAAGCCATGCTTTATGAAGCTCCGTTTGCTTATGTGCTGAGGCATGTCAAGCCAGAAAGGGAGCAAAATAACCGGGAAGCCTATCGTCGCCACTGGTGGAAACATGGCGAGCCGAGGATTGCCATGCGGGCGGCACTGGCAGGATTGCCGCGCTATATTGCTACCCCGGAAACCGCCAAGCATCGATTCTTTGTTTGGATGGAACCTGTTATTTTGCCGGACAAAACCCTAATCGTAATCGCCCGTTCCGATGACACTACCTTTGGAATCCTGCATTCTCGTTTTAATGAAGTTTGGACGATGACGGTAGGAGCGCCTTACGGAAGTCATCCAACAGCCCGTCGTTACAACCCCAGTAAGACATTTGAAATGTTCCCCTTCCCCGAAGGCGTGTTATCGCCCAAACCTGCCGCTGATCGTTTCCACGGTCCCCGTGGGAACGCCGGTTGCGCCGCTCCGCGTCACGAATCGCTGGAGCGATGCGCCGTGCATTCCCACGCCGGAGCGTGGGAACGATCAAAACAAGTTCCCTCCCCCGACGGGGGAGGGTTAGGGTGGGGGCGAGTAAAATCAGTGGCTTCGCTGCCATTTGATCGCCCCCCTCCTAACCTCCCCCCGTCGGGGGGAGGAACTAATTCAACGGCATTGACCTTGCCCTCCGACTCCGACAGCCGTTTCCCCGCCATAGCAGAAG
>CAIWDB010000455.1 GCA_903911305.1 uncultured Methylococcaceae bacterium
ACTCCCGTAGCTATTGGTCGCAGCGTTGTTGATCCAGAAAGCAAACGAGGCAAGCGTTTGGCCATTTAGCGCAGAAAGCAATGGAAGTGCGAGATACGCAGAGCTTCCGTTAAACGAGTACGCTCCGTTCGGGTTTCCAAATCTGTCAGCGGTGAGTGTTGCGCCATTAACTGTTCCATTATTCCCATTCCCGCTCGCATCATTGGCATTGCCGTTGAACGGATAATATGCAATGAGCCCATTGGTTGGAAAGTTCGATGGGGGTGGGGAAGTGCCCCCGTAAGCCCCCATATCAGATCGAGAGCCATCGGAATTCAAAATGGACAGATCGCCGGTGTTCTTCGCTGGCGAGCCTGCCTGAAGGTGAAAATCCTCGCCTGCGGCATTGACGAAGAGGGGATCGGAACTGATGTTACCTGTGCCGCTGTATCCTCCTTGAACGGCGCTGTATCTGACATCAGCGGAAGACGTTGGGTCAATCTGCTGCCCGTTGTGTCCAGAATTCGCCCAGAATATGCAATTGAAGGCGTTGCCTGCGGCCATGCCTCCTGCCGTCCAGGCATTTGGCAGGTAACCGCCAGTATTGTTGTAAACCGTGCAGTTGGTTGCATGGCTGCCAAACAACGCCACGGGGCTGTTTCCCGCCGAGTTGTTGTAAATGAGGCACTTGACCGCGGCACAAAAGCTTAAAGCACAGCCATTGGCCGCAAAGTTATTTCGGACAATGCTACCTTCCACTACTACGTTGTCCACATCGTTAGTGCTGGTCCAGCCGGGTATATTTGCGATAGGGCCGCTGCCATAATTAGCAGCACCCGATACACTTTGGATAATGCACCTGCTAATTTTGCATTTGCCGGAGACCACTTGGACTGCCCCGCCGTTGTCGTAATAGGGAATCTGGGCGTGCTGAATCGTAAGCCCGACAATGTTCACATTTGTCAGGGTTGCGCCCGTAACAATAAATCCCCGACCAAGATGTTGGTTGTCAACTATCGTATTGGTTGCATCGCTTAGTGTTGCCCCGTTTAGCGATGTTACTGTGATGTTTCTAGTGATTGGAATGTTGATCTCGTTGTAGGTGCCTGGACTTACGGCAACCGTATCGCCGTTCTGCGCTGCGGCAACTCCAGCGGTGATTGTTGGTTGGTCCAGTGGCACCCGGATGGTGGCCGCGCCCGCCTGGCCCGCCAAAGCAACTGCCACTACAGCCAGCCAGCTCGCGCAGGAGACAAAGCGTGGCTTGGGGTTTGGGGCGTTGTGATTCCTTTTGTTTTTCGTTCCGTCGTTTCTCATTGTCGTTCTTTCTTTTGTTGTTTGCTGCATGGCTGGCACACGGTGCCATCATTCCTAAACTATATTAACCGGGCCGCCCCCGGTTCCTTACAAAAAATCTCCCGGCTGGGTTTTCTGGCGCTTCAATCTGCGGGAAACCCGGTCTTCAAAATCTTACGAACCCTTCCGCCCTAACCGGGTTTGCACGCTTCCAAGCACCCGGCTCAAGCCGCTTGGTAGCAAACGCCTTTTTTGGTCCGGCGCGGCGTTTGGCGGCTCCGGCCCCGCTGCGAGCGGGCGGCTGCACTTGGCACACAGGTCGCGTTTCGCATGGCCCACCAACCCCACCCGCTTCACGCCTGCCTCCGGAACAAATACCCGACAAAATGG
>CAIWDB010000456.1 GCA_903911305.1 uncultured Methylococcaceae bacterium
CCCTGGCGTCAGGGTGATGTCGGGCGGCATGTCCACCACGGTTTCATCATCGCCGGGTTGCGGCGGGATGGTGTCTTCATCTTCACCCACGGGCGGTGGAATATCATCGGGCGGGGTGACGGGATCGTCTTCGCCCGGCTCGTAAATCTGCACCGGCTCACCGTCGAATGCGGGGTCGGCGAAGTGATTACTGGCTTTACGGAAATCGATCAGGCTGAAGTAATACTTTTTGGTGTCTTCGTGAACGCGAGTACCTCGCCCTAAAATCTGCTTGAATTCGGTCATCGAGCCAATTTCACGGTCAATCACGATCAACCGGCAGGTTTGCGCATCGACACCAGTGGAAAGCAGGCGCGAGGTGGTTACGATGACCGGGTATTTGGATTCCGGGTCAATGAAATTGCCAAGCTGCGCCGTCCCTTCGTTATCGTTGCCGGTGATGCGCATGACGTAACGGGCGTTTTGTTGGGCTAGGTCTGGGTTCTCGTTGATGAGTGCCTGGCGCATCCGGGCGGCGTGTTCGGTGTCCACGCAAAAGACAATCGTCTTTTGAAAACGGTCGCCACTTTGTTTGAGGTAGTCTGACACCCACTTGGCAACACGCTGGGTACGCTCGTCGATGACTAGGGTTCGGTCAAAATCCTTCTGGTTGTAAAGGCGTTCTTCAATTTCATGACCATACTGGTCAATCTCACCTTGCCGGGGACGGTAGCCTTCCACATCCACATCGAGATGTACCTTGATGACTTTGTACGGCGCGAGGAAGCCGTCGCGAATGCCCTGCTTGAGCGTGTAGGTATAAACCGGCTCGCCGAAGTAATGGATGTTGGATACATACTCGGTTTCCTTGGGCGTGGCGGTGAGTCCAATCTGGGTGGCGGCGGAAAAGTATTCGAGGATTTCCCGCCAAGCCGAATCTTCGGCGGCACTGCCCCGATGGCATTCGTCAATGACGATGAGATCGAAGAAGCCGGGGGAAAACTCGCGAAACAACTTTTGCCGCTCCTCCGGGCCGGTGATGGCTTGGTACAGCCCAAGGTATATTTCGTAGGCGGTGTCGATGCGGCGGATTTTGTCGATGGCAATGGTTAGGGATTCCTCGCTGCCGTCTGCCTTTTCAATGGTTTTTGCCCCAGTGCTGAGTTTCGCCATCGCCGATCCGAAGGGCCGGAAATCATTGACCATGGTTTGGTCGATCAGTACATTGCGGTCAGCCAAAAACAGGATGCGCTTTTTTTGCTTGGCCTTCCACAACCGCCAAATGATCTGAAAGGCCGTGTAAGTCTTGCCAGTTCCGGTCGCCATGACCAATAAGATGCGGTTTTGCCCCTTGGTGATGGCTTCGACGGCGGCGTTGATGGCGTTGCGCTGGTAGTAGCGCGGTTCCTTGCCGCTGCCGTCATCATAATAGGGTTGCAGGACAATCTTTTCCTGCGCGGGTGCAAGCCCTTTCCATAAACAGTATTGCGCCCATAACGCGGCGGGGCTTGGGAATTCGTTTAAGGCCAGCGTGGTTTCGATTTGTGCGCTTTGGCCTGTGCGGTCATGGAATACGAAGCCATCGCCGTTGGACGAGAACACAAACGGAATATCCAGCGTGACGGCGTAATCCAACGCCTGTTGCATCCCGTCGCCAATGGCAAAGGTGTTGTCCTTGGCCTCGATGATGGCAATCGGAATGTGATGGTAATACAGGACGTAATCGGCCCGCTTGGCCTTGCCCCGCGTGACTAGCTTGCCCCGGACGATAATGCGGCCCTTGGTGAAGAACACTTCGCGGCGAATCTGGAGCGCATCGTCCCATCCGGCCTGAATCAAGGCTAGTGTGATGAACTTGGCGCAGATGTCCGATTCACTCAAGGTCTTTTTGTTCATGATCCTTTCTTTGTCATTACCTTTTATGGGTCAAGCAATTGTGGCATTTATAATGACCCAACGATGAAAATATTGTCATTGTTGCCACCGGGCTGGGAGCGAAAACGGCCATGGTGTCTGCCCACATTGTCTATGTCCCGCTCCGGGCCAGCCAGCCTGACCTTGAAACCTCGGTGCATATGAATGAACTAGTCACTTTGGCTCGGGGCATGAATCCGGCGCTTGATGCCCGCCTGATAATCTCAATGGCAC
>CAIWDB010000457.1 GCA_903911305.1 uncultured Methylococcaceae bacterium
CCCTAACCCTCCCCCGTTGGGGGAGGGAACTGTTTCGCTTAATTCAACAGCATTGGCCCTAAACCCCTCCCGTCCATGGAGCCTAGGTTCCGGCAGTCCATGCCGGAACGACGGTGTTTTGGACTTATCTGAAACAATTTGCAAATTATGTGAAATTTTATATGAGAGTGCGATTACATCCACATGCGCAGAATCGTTTGCAAGAAAGGGGGGCTTTCATAGATGAAATTGTTGCCACAGTCGAGCATGGGGAACGTTTCAGTGCCAAACATGGCAGAACCGGATTCCGTTGCAACTTCCCTTTCCATAGCGAGTGGAATGGTAAGACCTACTCAACAAAACAAATCGAAGCTTATGCCGTGGAAGAAGAAGGGAGTTGGTTGGTTATAACTGTAATAACGAAATACTTTTAATGCCGGGGTATAATATGAAACTAGATTATGATCCAAAGTATAATATTGCGTATATCAGATTCCATGAAAAGATAGCCCAAGTGACAACGATCAAGATTAGCGAAGATATGAATATTGATATAGCTCCCAATGGTGATGTTTATGGTATAGAATTGCTTAATGCAAATGTACAATTATCAGGAGATAATGGCGCATTCATTGTTGAATTTGCGGGACATCGACAAGAAATAAGCTTGGCTGCATAAATTAAAAATGCGAATTAGGCTAGAATAAACCCGCACTAGTAGGTGTTTTAGGCGTTGGCGGGTTTCGCCGGAAACGCCGCTGAAGCGGCTTATTCCGGCTACAACTGACTTGTATATTGCTTCAATGGATCACGACCACAGCTACAAACTTCTATTTTCCCATCCTGAGATGGTTGCCGACTTGTTGCGCGGCTTCGTGCATGAGGATTGGGTGAATGATCTGGATTTCGCCACCTTGGAGCGGGTCAACGATGGCTATGTCACCGACGATCTGCGTGAGCGTTTGGACGACATCGTTTGGCGGGTGCGGCTTGGGCCGGAATGGATTTATGTTTATTTGCTGATCGAATTTCAATCCAGTGTGGAGATTTTCATGGCGGTGCGGGTGCTGGCCTATCTTGGTTTGCTCTATCAAGACATCATTCGCACCGGCGGCTTGACGACCGATAAACATCTGCCTCCTGTCTTGCCCATCGTGCTTTATAATGGTAAGCCTCGCTGGACGGCGGCGACCGAGGTTGCCGACTTGATTGCCGCCGCGCCTGCCGGGCTGGATCGCTACCGCCCGCACCTACGCTATTTATTGCTAGACGAGGGCCGCTATGCCGACAGCGAACTGGTCCCGTTGCGCAACTTGGCGGCGGCACTGTTCCGCTTGGAAAACAGCCGTACCCCACAGGACGTGGAACAGGTGCTAACTGCCTTGGTCGAGTGGTTAAAGTCGCCCGGACAAGACTCATTGCGCAGGGCGTTCACCGTGTGGTTAAAACGGGTGCTGCTGCCGGGGCGGATGCCCGGAGTGGACTTTAACAATCTCAATGACTTGCAAGAGGTGAATAGCATGTTGGCAGAAAGAGTGATCGAGTGGACTGAGGAATGGGAACAGCAGGGCATGAAAAAAGGCTTTGAGAAGGGCATCGAAAAGGGCTTGCAAGAAGGCATCGAGAAAGGCATCGCGAAAGGTATCGAGAAAGGCATCGAGAAAGGCATCGCGAAAGGCATCGAGAAAGGCATCGAGAAAGGCATCGAAAAAGGGATTCAAAAAGGCGAGGCGACGCTACTGCTGCGGCTGATGGAAATGCGTTTCGGTGGTTTGGACGAGACGACACGCCATACATTGCAAACCGCCGATGCAGAAACCCTGATGCGGTGGGGGGGCAGGCTGCTAAATGCGGTTACGGTCGAAGAGGTGTTAAACGATTAAACCGGACAGAGGACGGGCAAGTGAGGTTCCCAGGCTGGAGCAAGTTACCGTTTTGTTCGTGGTGGGCAATGCCCCACGCGCACGGGGTTTATCTCGCTCAGGCCGAATGGAAAACCTTAACAATGGCAGCGGGCTTTGCCGGAAACGGTCGCGGGGCGACCTTATTCCGGCCTACATTTTAGGAAAACAATATGAACAATGTCGAGGGGTTTGACATAGGTTGTGGCATATGAAATTAAAACCTGAAATCGTGTCTGATTTGTTTGTAGATATTCGTCAGGTTCTGAATAGGCATCCGCAGATTCTTTTGGCGGTGCTATTCGGTTCTCTGGCAAGGAACACGGCTGGTGTTGAAAGCGATCTCGATCTAGCGGTGAGTGCCGACAGGCCGTTGGAAACGAATGATAAAATGCAATTGATCGAAGAGTTGGCGAATTTGACAGGACGACCAGTTGATCTTGTGGATCTCTCGACCGTCGGTGAACCATTGCTCGGGCAAATCATCGTTGGCGGGCGAAGAATATTGGGCGATGATACCCGCTACGCTTTGCTATTGAGCAAGCACCTTTTCAACCAGGCGGATTTCATGCCCTATCAGCGCAGAATCCTTCGCGATAGGAGGTTGGCATGGATTGGGATTTGATTGGACAAAAACTGGAATCCTTGCGGCGCTGTCTGCGCCGGGTTGAAGAGAAATGTCCGCAGGATGTGGCAACGTTGTCGGAAGATTACGATGCCCAGGATATTCTTGCGCTGAACTTGACTCGTGCCGTTCAACTTTGTGTAGATATAGGGGCGCATCTTGTCGCGGATACCCAATTTCCTCCGCCCGATACCATGGGGCAAACATTCGATATTTTGCAGGTAGCGGGTATTATTAGTGTAGAGTTGGCCGGACAAATGAAAAAAGCGGTGGGATTTCGAAATCTGGCCGTACATAACTACGATGCCATTAACTGGGCCATTGTCTACGCAATAGCCCGATATCGATTGACGGACTTCGAGGATTTCGCCAAGGCGGTTGTAATGGCATCTTGTAAAGGATATTAATGAGATGTGTGGTCTGGCAGGTTTTATTACAAAACAGAATCACGATACGGGCTATCTTGAATCGATAGTCACCCGCATGGCCTTGGCTATCCAGCACCGTGGACCGGACGATGCGGGCGCTTGGGTGGATGCGGAAGCGGGCATTGCCTTGGGGCATCGGCGCTTGTCCATCGTCGATTTGTCGGCGGCGGGCCATCAGCCTATGTTGTCGGCCAGTGGACGGTTTGTGTTGGTGTTCAATGGCGAAGTGTATAACCATTTGGAGATAAGAAGGGAGTTGGAGGGGGGGGTTGTTGGATTAACAACTTACCCCGATGACAATACTGTTCCCTCCCCCAACGGGGGAGGGTTAGGGTGGGGGCGATCAAACCCTCCCTCATTGGGGGAGGGAACTGGTTCGCTTAATTCAACAGCATTGCCGGGGGGGGAGGGAATTGTCGGCGACGTTCCATGCCGAAATGACGAGCATGGTGGTTTGTCGGGCGAAAAGAGACTCGTCCGAACTACCGAATTATCTTCGGAGCAGTCAGATGAGGTTCCCACGCTGGAGCATGGGAACCAGATAAATACGGTTAGGATACCCTGGCGCGGGTATTCGGACACGGAGACGCTGCTGGCGGCTTTCGAGCAATGGGGGGTGGAGGCAACCTTGAAACGCACGGTGGGGATGTTCGCCATAGCGCTGTGGGACAGGCAAACCCGCACTCTGCATCTGGCACGGGATCGTTTCGGCGAGAAGCCTTTGTATTATGGTTGGGTGGGGAACGGGGACAGTGCCGCTTTCGTGTTTGGCTCGGAGTTGAAGGCATTGAAGGCTTATCCCGGCTTTACCAATCCCGTCTGTCGTGAGTCACTGGCGCAGTACATGCGCTTCCTGTATGTCCCCGCACCGCGCAGCATCTATCAACACATTTATAAGCTGGAACCGGGGTGTCTGTTGAGTATCAACGACACCGTGCCGCCCGCCCCAGCACAACCGTTGCGACCGCCGGCCATCTCTAATAGCTTGAGGCTGCAACGTTGGTGGTCGCTGGCAAATGTGGTGGAAGCAGGGGCTAACAATCCCATCACTGATGAGCAGGAGGCGCTTGCAACACTGGAGAAATCCTTAAAAAAGG
>CAIWDB010000458.1 GCA_903911305.1 uncultured Methylococcaceae bacterium
CCAAACCAAGGCCGAAGTCACCGGAACGCTCGACGCGCTTCTGGAAATCGTTAGTGCCACACTTGCCCAAGGCGGTAAACTGCAACTGACGGGATTCGGGTCATTCGAGACCCATCACCGGGCGGCACGGGCCGGCCGCAATCCCCAGACCGGCGAAGCCATCGAGATCGCCGAGGCGGTTTTGCCCAAGTTCACCCCCGGCAAACTGTTGAAAGACCGCGTGGCCGAGGCCCACAAGCCCAAGCCACCCCCTCCGCCGGCCGTCACCGAGGCACGCAAGTCGAAGCCAAAGGCAACCACGCCGGTCAAGGCCAAAAAGAAATAGGCCGCCATCTGTACCCATGCCCGACACCTTGTCCAGATCGGAACTGATCCCCCTGCTTGCCCAGTCCATGCCCTCGGTGCCCGCTTCGCAAGTGGAGGAGGCCGTGAAAGCGTTGCTCGATTCAATGGCCGAATCCCTGGCAACCGGGCAGCGGATCGAGATACGCGGCTTCGGCAGCTTTTCACTGCACAGCCTCCCGCCCAGATTGGCCCGCAACCCCAAGACCGGCGAGGCAGTGGCGGTCGGGCGCAGGGACAGGGTTCACTTCAAACCCGGGCAAGACCTGAGAAACCGGGTAGCCGTGACCAAAACTTAGGCCGCAACGCAAGGCGACCCCCAGTCCCCTTCCAGAGGGTATCCCTGTCAATATCCGGCATTGCCGGTAGCGCAAGCTGCCGTGTCTTGGCCGGACGATGGATATTCGCCCATCCCGCCTGATTCCGCCTAGGAAACACCTGTCCCATGTGTGCGTAGGTTCCCACCCAACCCGATTTAAAAATTTTCACATTCCAAAATACCCGCCACTTGCCAACCCTATATTGGCTTTGTCGGCATTGCATATTAGATGACCCATGGCAACCTGTAAGCCATTCAAACCAATTGTTCATCAGGAGTCCCCATGCCAACCCAAAACACCGCCCCGCCGCTTGTCGCCTACTATGCCGGACAATGGACCCGCTATGTCAAGATGGCGGTAGGTTACGCCAATGAGATCAAGGCGTTTTCAGTGGGGGAGCAGGATATCATCAGGGATGAAGAAGGGGGGCAGAAAGCCTATTGGGGTGTTTTCCCGCAAGACTCAGATGAGCATCTTTATGCTGTTTTAAGGAAACAGGCTGAAAACATGGTGGGTCGCCTCGTGTGGCTTGCAACAGAAGCTTTCCCGCCTACTGGCGTGAAGATTGAAATAAACTGCAAAGATTACACCGACCAATTCCTGCCCGAAGACGATTCGTTTTTGTCCTTGGACCCCATGGCAGTATGGATAGCCTTAAGAGAAAAATATAGTGGCAATGGGGGATCGGATATCGCCCATGGGCAAAGCGCCGAATTATTGGTTTCTCTTTTCAGGCTTAAAAAGGGCATGCCGATGGAAACCAAGGCAGGGGCGGTCATACTTAACCTTGCCGTGTACGTTGACAGTTTCGACTTAAAGCACTTCAAGCGCAAAAACCTTGGTTACGGTTCAAAGGGTGAGCTTTGCAAATTGCTTGTTGCACTGGAGGCTTTTTTTTCGTGGGCGGAAATCGATTTGGGTTTGAACGGGTTGCAACGCCTCGCGCATCGCTTCAACCATAGCAATTACTCGGTCGAATCACGCGAAAAAATCACTGTGGCAAGCGGCTTAAATATTGTCACCTATCATAATCGATTCGAGTTTAGATTCTCGACAGAACTTGCTGAAAAATTCGCCATATATCTCTCCATGTATGGAAATAATGCCTTGGACATGGCGGCTTAGGCGTTTCACAGGCATTGCATAATCGAAACCCCATGTAAGACTGCAATCCTTGGAAACAAATTAACAAGAGAATAAGCCATGCCAAACAGAAAACATCCCGAAGCAGCCGATCAATGCGCCAAACTCGCAATTTCTGCCAAAACAATAATGGCCCTTTTGAATATGAATACCGGACAGGCGCAGGGCATAAGCACCGGACTGTTTAAGCTCAATGTCACCATTGACCCGGCCTGTGCCGGATTGACGGATGCCAGTGAATTCTGGCTAACCTACCCAAGCAAGGAGGACATGGAAAGGCTGATCGCGGCACTGGAAGATTTTCTTGCATGGTCTGGCGTCGATGTTAGCAGTAAGCATGCCACCGCCTTGAAGAAGAGGTTTGACGGGGGGTATAGGCTAAAATCAAGGGGCGTCATCGACGTGGTTCAGGGATTATACATCGTCACTTTCAAGAGGTACTTCTACTTCAAATTGTCATCGGAACTGAACCGACAGCTTATGGGTTTCGTCGGCGAGTACGGGAAATATAATTTAGACATTGCGGCATGGCATTACCCCCTTGCATACCCGTTAAACCGTGGGAAGATGAATATCTTTCATAAAGAACTTTAAAGGGGATGGTCCATGTATCTAAATAATATTGGTTTGTGTTTTTTTCGGAGGTTTGTGTGATGGTGGATTGGTACGCAAACAGCAACCTTGGCACTCATGCCAGCCTTGGAAGCAAGGGTCCCCGACCCGGCTCTTTGGCGGGTTTGCACGAAGCCCGGAAAGCCAACCTGGCCCAGTACTTCACCCCTGAAACCGTCGCAAAGTTCATGTGGGGCATTGCCGCACCGGCAATGGACCGGGCAATCAGGGATAACCCGACCAAGGTGGCGATTCTTGACAACTCGGTGGGCATCGGGCGGCTGTTCCGGTTCGCCGACCCGGCCAGGCATTTCCTTGGCGGGGTGGATGTCCATGGCGACAGCGTCAACGCATTGGTGCCGGTGCTTGAGGATGCAGGCTTCAGTTGCGAACTCATGGTTTCCGGCATGGAATCCATA
>CAIWDB010000459.1 GCA_903911305.1 uncultured Methylococcaceae bacterium
CACCTTTATTTTCAAAAGGTTCCAAATTGTTAAAGAGTGATTTCGGTGATTTACCGAACTCATTGAAAAATAAGGCATTCATAAAGGATATTCGGTTCATGCAGGGGGACGGCCTTCTTCCTCGCAGGGTTCCGGTGGGTAGAACGACACCAGCTTGAGTCCGTCCAACTCGACCGGCATCCGGCGGTTTTTGCCCAAGGTGAGAAAATCGAAACCTGATTCGCAGTTGGTGGACCAGGCCAACACTGCATTGCCTTCCTCGATGCCTTCGGCGACTTGGCCCCATATCATCTCCCGCACCCGCGTCGAGAGGTCGCCAACATAGACCCCGGCCCGCACTTCAACGAGCCAGACTGCAAGCCTTCCGCGCAGTCTTGGCGGCACGTTTTCAACTACGATGACCAACATCGCCGATGCTCTCCGGGTTGGGGATGGCGGGATCGACGGATTCCTCCGGCGCTTCGGGCGGAGCCAGTTCCCCGGCGGCGAGGACTTCCTCGATCAAGGGAATCAACTTTTTCAGCAGATGGGTCTGGCGGAACACGTCGCGGCAGGCCAGTCGCACCTCGCGCTCAGGATTGGCTGGTTCACGGGCGGCAATCTTGAAGGCGACGGGGACGACGGTATCAAATTTGACCAAATCGGCAATGTCATAGACGAATGACAAGGGCTTGCCGGTATGGATGAAGCCGACCGCCGGGGCATAACCCGCCGCCAGCACGGCAGCTTCGGTGACGCCGTACAAGCAAGCCGTAGCGGAGGACATGCAGCGGTTGGGCATGTCGCCGGACCCCCATTCCTGCGCATCATAGTTACGGTGATGCCACACCACGCTATAGCGCTTGGCAAGCAGTTCGTAGGTTTTTCGCACACGTGCGCCTTCAATGCCGCGCAATTGTTCGACGCTGCGGTGCTGCAGGGAGGGTTCGCCAAATCGGATATCATACATTTTACGCACAACCTTAAGTCTTGCCGCATCGTCCAGCGCTAGCTTGGCCTGATAGAGCAGCCGGTCGGCCCGCGCCCCACCGGGCTGGCCCGCCGAGTACAGCCGCACCCCCGCCTCGCCGACCCAGACCAGCAAAGTGCCAACGCGAGAGGCCAATGCGGCGGCGCGGTGCGACACTCGCGTTCCCGGTTCCAGCATCAGACAGGCGATGGAACCAACGGGGATTTGAGTGCGGATGCCAGTTTTGTCGATGACAACGAACGCACCGTCAATCACGTCGATCTCACCGTATTCAATAAACAGGAGGCTGACTCGTTCTTTCATGGCGATGGGTTTGAGGGGCGGGAGCATTTATGATGTCCAATCCTTTATGTGCATGATGTGAGATTCGCCGTCGGCGGCTTGCAAAATCTTGGGGACATTTTACGCCTTCTCCGACTGAATTTAGCGAGGCAAAGCCGATGCTGGCAAAAGCATACGCTGGGCTTGCCCTGGCATTGGCATGAAACCGAAATGCCTATAGAAGGCCGCCGCCGACTCGTCCTTAGCGTCCACAACTACCCCGGCCACTGCCAGGAGGGTGCTGGCTTGAGCCACTTTACGGCAAGCATCGGCCAACAGAATCGAGCCAAGCCCCTTTCCCTGATAGCGTCGGTCAACCGCTAAACGACCCAGCATAGCGATTGGAACGGGATAGCGTGGCAGCTTGCGCGATAGGGTGGCAGGCAGTTCACAGCAATATACACTGCCCGCGCTAAGCGTGAAGAATCCTGCCAGACAGCGAGCATCGCTTTCCGGTGTTGCAACAAAAACCCGCGCAATGCCCCGGCGTTCGTCTTGCGACGCATAGTGTGCGATATAGTCGTCAAGGGCGGGTTGCCCACAGCAAAAGATTTTCGCATCGACCATCTTGTCCAATGACCGAATGCGGTAAGTCGTCACCGGATGACCTGTTCATCGTGACGTTCAAAAGCACGATTTAGGGCTTCATTAGGTTTGACTGGTGCGTCTAGGGCCGCGAGAAACGCTTGAAAGTCAGCCTCCGTCAAGGTGATCGACTCATGAGATTGCACAATTTGCTCTGCCGAAGCCAGTGCGCGGGACAGCACAAATTCGGACACGCTGACATGCACATAGGCCGCAGCCTTGTCCAGCAGTTGCCGGGTTCGCGCATCGCAACGGATGTGGAGGCGGTTTTCTTTGGCTGTTACTGTGTTCATGGCAGGCTACAGGTTAAGGGGGTGATGGATGTTTATTGTGCGCCATCTGTGCGTACATGGCAATACGGATTTTACCGCATCCATCAAGTTGAATTTGGCTAAAAATGCTGGTAGAACGGACATTTTTCCATACACTTCTATATTCTCCGTACTAGCAGCAAGCCGCAGCCAAAGGCTTTGGCGGGTCCGATGCCTTATAGCTAAATTCATCTGAAACGTGCCACTGAAAGTAGGCCGCAACCGAA
>CAIWDB010000460.1 GCA_903911305.1 uncultured Methylococcaceae bacterium
AGTATTGGCAACTAGCTTAGTGTTTTGGACACTTAAAAAAAAGTTTGCCCAAACTTAATCTGAATTTGAGATTTTTCTTATATGCATTGCAAGCGAAAGCAAATTAACACATCGAGTATTTTAGAAAGACCATGGGTGTTCTTGTTATTGATGGCTTGGTCTTTCAGTGCATTGGGGGGGGAAGCATTGACCTTGCCCTACTTGCTGAAATTGCTGGAACCCTACAACCCTAGTCTGGCTGCCGCTCAAGCCCGGCGCGAATCAGCCCAAGGCGCAATGGTAACCGCCCAACAATTTCCAAACCCCACGTTTGAAGGCGGCGCGGGTGTGGGTAAAGAACGGATTGATGGCGGACGAACCGGCACCAGCGGCATCGTGATACTCTCCCAACCCTTGGATTATCCTTTTATCCGCGAGGCACGACGCAAAGTCGCCGAGGCCGGTATCGCATCCGCCGAAGAATCCAACCGTTTTGTTTGGCTGTCGGTCAGAGCTACCACGCGACAGGCTTTTTTTGAAATTTTACGGAGGCAAGCAGAATTGGTCATTGCCGAAGCCAATGAACGTTTGCTACAGCAGATACGCGAAAAAGTGCAATTGAAAGTGGAAGTGGGGGAAGCCCCACGCTACGAAGAAGTCAAGGCTATGGCAGAGTATATGAATGCAGTCAAACTGAAAGAGACCGCCCAAGTCCGGGTTGAAGATGCGAAATCCGCCTTGCATGCGCTGTTTGGCAAAGCCCTGCCCTATCAATTTGAGGTGGACGGTGAATTGCCCGCATTAAACAAGGAATTGCCCAAATTGGAAACCTTGCGCGATGAAGTGCTGGCTAATCAACCCTTGCTTCATCAAACCAAAGCCGAAGTGGAGCGGGCTAGGGCCAAGCTTGGCTATGAACAGGATTTGCGCTACCCGCAAGTCACTGTGGTGGGCGCGATGGAACGCGATCCAGGATTGGATCGGTGGCAACTGGGGGTTTCCGTCCCTTTGCCCCTGTGGAACCAGCGTCAAGGGCAGATCAAGGAGGCAACGGCAGATTTAAGTCAAACGGAGGCATTGGCCTCGCAACAAGAACTGACCGTGCTGCGAGAACTGGAAAATGCTTGGAACCGTTATCGGATTGCCCATCGCCAAGTGGAAACCTTTGAGGCGGGACTGTTAAAACAAGCCGAAAACTCTTTGAAAGTGGCGGAAGCGGCCTATCGTCTTGGTGAGCGCGGCATTCTGGATTATCTGGATGCCCAACGTGTTTATCGGAGTGTGAGTAATGATTATCTCAATGCCCGGTTTGACCGCCAAGCCGCCATCATCGATTTGGATCGTCTGCGGGCATTGGAGTTGAGGAACGAACTTCCATGAAACCATCAAACATTTTACTAGCCCTTCTGATTGCCTTGCTGAGCCAATCGGCGTTCGCCGAAGCGCCACCCCGTTCCGTCGTCGCACCTCCTGCCTTGCTCAAACAATTGAAAATCATCCCTATCGGTCATGCTGAATTGCGCGATTCCTTGCGTGTCCCTGCCCGTGTGGATTTGGACCAGCACCGGATGGCCCGCATCGGCGCAACGGTGACAGGCCGCATTGTGGAAACCAAAGCTTGGATCGGTCAAGCCGTGCGCAAAGGGGAAACCCTTGCCATCCTCAACAGCACGGAACTAGGCATGGCTCAAGCCGGCTATCTGAAGGCGGCATCCCAAGTGAATCTCCGGGAATTGGCAGTGAGTCGCGCCCGCCGCTTGTTGGAAGCCGATGTGATAGCCTCCGCAGAATTGCTGGAACGTGAGGGAATGCTCAGGGAGGCGGAAGTCGATTTGCGAGCCGCCACCGATCAGTTGCGGGTGATGGGCATGACAGAGGAAGACCTTGCCCATTTAGTCAAAGATAAAAAAATTCATTCATTCACCCCCATTGTTGCCAGCCTCAGTGGCGTGGTGATTGAGCGCAATGTGACCGTCGGGCAGGTCGTCCAACCCGCTGATGCACTGTTTACCGTTGCCGATTTGTCCCGTGTCTGGCTGGTTGCCGAGTTGCCCGAACAACAAGCACATTGGGCAAGGCTAGGGGATGAAGCCAATGCTGACATCGCCGCTTTACAAGATGAAAACCTGACCGGAAAGCTGATCTATGTCGCCGATCTGGTCAACCCTGAAACCCGCACTGTCACGGTGCGCATGGAAATGCCCAACCCTCAGCGCATCCTCAAACCGCAGATGTTGGCAACTCTGTTAATCCGCAAACAAGGAGCCAATTACTTGGTTTTGCCGGATTCGGCGGTGATCCGGGATGACAACAAGGACCATGTTTTTGTGCAAATCGCCCCGAACAAATTTGACTTGCGGCCGGTACAATTGGGGGAGGACGAGG
>CAIWDB010000461.1 GCA_903911305.1 uncultured Methylococcaceae bacterium
CCTCGTCCTCCCCCAATTGTACCGGCCGCAAGTCAAATTTGTTCGGGGCGATTTGCACAAAAACATGGTCCTTGTTGTCATCCCGGATCACCGCCGAATCCGGCAAAACCAAGTAATTGGCTCCTTGTTTGCGGATTAACAAGGTTGCCAGCATTTGCGGTTTGAGGATGCGCTGTGGGTTAGGCATGTCCATGCGCACGGTGACGGTGCGTGTTGCCGGGTTGACTAAATCGGCGACATAAATCAGCCTGCCAGTGAGATTTTCATTTTCTAAGGCGGCGATGTCAGCATTGGCTTCATCCCCTAGCCTGGCCCAATGGGCTTGTTGCTCGGGCAATTCGGCCACCAGCCAGACATGCGAAAGGTCGGCGATAGTAAACAGCGCATCGGCAGGCTGCACGACTTGCCCCACCGTCACATTGCGCTCTATCACCACACCGCTGAGGCTGGCAACAATGGGGGTGAACGAATAGATGGATTTGTCGCGTGCCAACCGAGCGAGATCCACCTCATTCATGCCCATGACCCGCAACTGGTCAGATGCGGCGCGTAAATCGACTTCAGCCTCCCTGAGCATCCCCTCGCGCTCCAATAACTCGGCGGCGGCGATCACATCGGACTCCAGCAAGCGACGGGCACGGCTCACGGCCAGTTCGCGGAGGTTGACTTGGGAAGTGGCTTTCAGATAAGCCGCTTGGGCCATGCCGAGTTCGGTGCTGTTGAGGATGGCGAGGGTTTCGCCCTTTTTGACGGTCTGACCGATCCAGGCTTTGGTTTCCACAATTCGGCCCGTGACCGTTGCGCCGATGCGCGCCAATCGGTGTTGATCCAAATCAACCCTGGCAGGAACCCTCAGTGAATCCCGCAATTCGGCATGACCGACAGCGATGATTTTCAATTGTTTGAGCAAGGTCGGAGGGGCAATGACCGAGCGCGGAGGGGCTTCGGCAAAAGCCATTGAGCTTACCAACAAAACCAAAAAAACACACTCAATGGAAATCAACAATCGTTTCATGGCAAATTTTCCGACAATTCCGATGCGCGAAGACGCTCTAAGTCAATCAATGCCGCCTGACGGTCAAAGCGAGCATTAAGGTAATCATTACTCACGCTACGGTAGACACGCTGGGCATCGAGATAGTCGAGAATACCCCGTTCGCCAAGCCGGTAGGCAGCCTCCGCCACCTTCAGCGAGTTCTCAGCCTGTTTCAACAAGCCTGATTCAAAGGTTTCCACTTGGCGATGGGCAATCCGATAACGGTTCCAAGCATTTTCCAATTCTCGCAGCACCGTCAGTTCCTGTTGTTGGGCGGCTGATTCAGCTTGGCTTAAATCGGCTTGGGCTTCCTTGATTTGACCTTGCCTCTGGTTCCACAACGGCAGCGGCACGGAAACCCCCAACTGCCAACGGTCCAAGCCGGGGTCGCGTTCCATGTAGCCGACCAAGGAAACTTGCGGGTAGCGCAAGTCTTGCTCGTAGCCAAGTCTGGCGCGGTTTCGTTCCACCTCGGCACGGTATTGATGGAGTAAGGGCTGGTTGGCCAGCACTTCATCGCGCAGCCTTTCTATCGGCGGCAATTCTTTTGTTATCGACGGCAATTCCCCAGCAACGTCAAACGGGTAAGGCAAAGCTTTACCGAATAGTGCGTGCAGTGCTGATTTTGCGTCCTCCACCCGCACTTGTGCGGTTTCCTTAAGCTTGACGGCATTCAACCATTCCGCCATGGCCTTGACTTCTTCATACTTGGGCGCTTCGCCGACTTCCACTTTTAATTGCACTTTTTCGCGTATCTGCTGGAGTAGCCGTTCATTGGCTTCGGCGATGTCCAGTTCAGCCCGACGCCGCAATATTTCATAAAACGTTTGCCGTGTCGTCGTGCGCACGGAAAGCCAAACGTAACGACTGGACTCGTCCGCAGAGGCTATGCCAGCCTCGGCAACCTTGCGCCTTGCCTCACGGATGAATGGATAATCCAACGGTTGGGTGAGCATCCCTATGCCGCTCGTGCCGGTTTTCGAAACATCGTTTCGTTCTTTCCCCACACCCGCGCCGCCTTCAAACGTGGGATTGGGATATTGCTGGGCGGTCACCATTGCGCCTTGGGCTGATTCGCGTCGGGCTTGGGCGGCAGCCAAGCTGGGATTGTAAGGTTCCAGCAATTTCAGCAAGTCGGGCAAGGTCAATGCCTCCCCCCCCAATACACAGATAGACCAAGCCATCAATAATACGAACACCCATGGTCTTTCTACAATACTCGATGTGTTAATTTGCTTTCGCTTGCAATGCATATAAGAAAAATCTCAAATTCAGATTAAGTTTGGGCAAACTTTTTTTTAAGTGTCCAAAACACTAAGCTAGTTGCCAATACTATGACACAACATACACTTAATAGGATTAGCCCCAGCATTAATAGTTTCTTGAATGCATAATCAACAATTTTCTTGCTGCTGGTTTCGGCTTGTTGGGTTACCGTACTCATCCTTGCTGATACGAGGTCAAGCCGTTCCGGGCTAATGGTCTGGTTAAATGCCTCCAGCATAGTGGATAACTGTTCTGCCGCTTTATTGATCTGTTCGGCGGCGGCGGTGTATTCCGCAATCTTGAAAGGTTCCGATTGAGGGTCAGATGGACGGCTATCCAATTGCTTAATCAAGTCCTGAAACGTTTTCAAGGTTGAGGTGGTGGCTTCGGACATTTGTTTGCCGGCCCCCAAGGTTTTCTCCGATTGGGCGGCAAGGCTAATCAGTCCGGGTCGCTGCACATCTAGCGCTTGCAGTATTTTTTCCCGCTCACTGCTAAAGACTCCGGGCAGGCGCTCGCCGAGTTGGCTTATGCGATCCATTGACGCAGAAAATTGGGTGGTGGCATTCAACAGTTGCCCCACTTGCGGCATTTCCGCCGTCTGTAAAGCCAACAACTCAGCCTCCCAGCGGACCAGCGTCGGCATGTGCCGGGCTAAAAACAAACCTCGTTCAGCGAACAATCGTGTATTCGCCAATTCGCTGGTGGCCGGGTCCAAACCCGCAAAGGGATCGATGATGAGAAGGTTGAACACGCTGGACTTGTCGGGCCGGTTGACTGCTTGCATCTTGGCGATTTCCCCGGCAAAACTGAGCGCACCAATTTCGCGCGGGGTTCGCCCGTCTGGATGTTGTTGCCGCCATAATTCTATGCCATTGCGCAATTCATCAAGCTGTTCCTTGTTTAAAACGGTTGCGGCAATCCGCCAAATTTCCTTTTCCGAGTCTCGGGCAGCGACCAGCAAGGGTTTGGCCGATTCCCCAAAACGCTGTGGCATCCAATAAAATTCAACGTTCATCCGGGTTAGTGTCACCAAGATGACCAAATCCAATAGACTAGCATAGGCATTGGAACCGGTGGCGATGGCTAAAATATCATCAGCATTTGCTATTTTGCGTTTAAGTACCGTACTCCTGTTGAGGCGCTCGTCCTCGCCAATCCGCAGTTTATTGACGGCTGAGTTGACACTATCCAAGTAATAATCTGAAAAACGGATCAACTGGGACTGCAATTCCACCGGGTCGACCGTAATCCCCTCGCGGTTCAACGACAAAATGGCTTGGATGGCGCGGTCGGGCAGTTCCAAGGCACCCTTAATCAAGGTACAACTGGAACACGACAAGCCAAGCATCAACATTGCCAGCGGGACTAACTTCGGTTTTCCACCTAAAGTGAACAAAAACAGATGCTTACCATCAGATTTGATCGGGTAATTACTAGCTTTTGGGTCGGTTTTGTCAGTACGCATCAACGGCAAAGTGAGTTCGACATGATTTTTGGGACAAGTATGTACTGTCAATTAGGCAAAGGCAATCGCTTTGAAGCATTGAATATCGCGCCACACCCACTTGAATCGTCCGCTCCTTTCCCCCTCGCATCTTTCTTACGTTTCCCAATCTGTGAGGTTTTGATTATTTCAAGGTTTGTTTGGATGCTTCACGGACAGTTTTGTAGGGTGAACAACGGACACTATGGCGAGCAATATTATTGTATTTTATTAACAAGTCCACTGCATGTGTTGCAAGGAATGACGAATAAAGGATAAGCTCAGGTAGGATTTTTGAGCAAATGACGCAGTAGGGCTTGCTTACAAAACTTTACCGCATCCCTGTATATTTCCAACACAGGACTACGACCCACAAGGTTCTAAGCAGACTTGCCATTCAACATTAGCCAATGGTGAATCACAAAAAATACCGTTAGGTGAATTTGGTAATGTTTCATTGAACACGGATATATCCGCTCAAAATTTACATATTCCCATGGTCCCTTGTAATACGACCTTGGCCGAAATCACCCTTAACACCACGGGTTCTGATACATATGACATTAGTTTAGTCAATGGGCATACAGCGTTTTCAATACCAAATAGTTACTTAATAATGAATATATGCAACATGTAGGAGCGGGCCACGCCCGCGATAAATAGCCTATTTTTGAAGACTTGGCCCAAATAATCGCGGGCATGGCCCGCTCCTACGGATCAAA
>CAIWDB010000462.1 GCA_903911305.1 uncultured Methylococcaceae bacterium
AAACTCATTGCTCTAACGTGTAAAGCAATGGCCTTTCACTAATATCTCTTGCGATCCAAGCAATTGATATCACGGTTATAAAAAGCAAAGCATTGGAAGGAATCTGTAGATTAAAATCGACACTGGAATGAATCAACAATGCAATAATGCCCATCGTGCTGCCAAATCCCATCCCTCTAGACATGGATGTACTACGGTTGAGTTGGGCTTTGATGGCGGCAAATAAACTGAAAATAACAGACAAACTTAAAGGTATAAATCCAATCAAACCTAACTCACACGCGAATTCCATGTAGTCATTATGTGCATGATCCCAGTATTCTAGTATATAATTAGGTTTATAGGCCGTGAATATATTATAATAACTACCCGCTCCTGAACCCGTCAACCAATAATCCTTGTATAGAGGTAAAGTGCTAATATCGACATCATCACGATCTTCTGTACTTAAATTTGTTTCTTGAATTCGTGTGGCAACTTCTTCAACTCCAAACCAATGCCCCACAATAAACATATCAATTAAAACCAAGCTGGCAAGCAGAAAAAGCGTAGACGTTTTTGCTGTTTTAAATAAAGCCAGTCCAACCCCACCCGCGATCAGAAGACTGGCAAAAAATGCGGAATTCCCCATTCGCGATCGTGTCAACACAAGAGCTATGACCATGATTGCCAGACCTAACCGTAGGCGGGCCTTGGGCCCTAGCATTAGTTGCATGAATAATTTCAGTTTTGCCCTCCATCGGTTTGACTTGAGAGCACTTGGCTCACTCATCAATAGTCCAATGCCCAATGCCAAGCACAATTCAAGATGCCCGGCCAAGTGATTTCGGTTGACAAATGTTCCAGTGGCAACACTTCCAACTGGGCCACCCATTGCCATTATGCTTCCATACACCGCCTGGAAGATCCCACCCGCAACCGCGCAATAAAGCAAAATCCTAAGCCTGCGTCTATCATTGACAACCAAAAGCATCAAGCAAAAAAAAACCAGATAAGCTGCGGCTTTCATGAGCGACACAAGCGAAGCACCTGTATCGAGGCTAATCGGAACAAACAAAGGAAAATCGCCTGATACGGAAGCATAGATTTCAGCCGCATGGGGTGAGAGGGTCTTGATCCAAGAAAATGGCATAGGGATGATCTGCAATGCATTCCAACCGACCACACAGATCAAGGCAAGCCAACAAGGTTTTGCAGACAAGAACGCTGTTGAAATTGCCACTCTGCCTTTACAAAAAAGCAATAACCAATATCCAGCCAGAGAAAAAATGCAGCAGGATAAAAGCAAGGATGACCATAACCGGTCACTTCCCAGCGGAATAGGTGTCCATAATAACACACCAATCAAGCCCCAAAAAACCAGTTTGTCACCCAAATGATAACTCTTGGTTGAATTAGAAAAAACACTTAAAAAAGCTCTCAGTGAGGACTGGCAGGGCTCTTTTTGGCTAAAGCTTGCAAAATTGCAATGTTTTTTACTTTTTGGGCATCAATCAAAGCCTGTTGCTGAACGCAATAGGCCATAAGCTGCGTATCTGTTTTTGCAGCTTGGAGTTGTGCTGAAGTACATGCAATCACGGCACTTGCGGACGGCGCAAAGAACATGGCTGAAACAAAAACCATGAATGAAATCCAATACAATCTAACATACTTGCGGTTCATCATTGCTC
>CAIWDB010000463.1 GCA_903911305.1 uncultured Methylococcaceae bacterium
ATCCGTAGGAGCGGGCCATGCCCGCGATTGTTTGGGCCAAGTCTTCAAAAATAGGCTATTTATCGCGGGCGTGGCCCGCTCCTACATGTTGCATATATTCATTATTAAGTAACTATTTGGTATTGAAAACGCTGTAACTTGATTCATTCTGCTGATCCGACCAAGCCAGCTTCAACAGTTTAAACCCAAAACTAGATGACCAACTCCTATGATTAACACGCTACTTGTCGAAGATAACAGTATTTTCAGAAGTCGGTTTGGAGCCTTCCTTCGCAACCAATGGCCATCCATTAGGATAGATGAAGCGTGGAGTGAAGATCAAGTTTTTTACTTGGTTGACAATAACCTACATGACGTTATATTCATGGATATCAGTCTTCCAGGTACAAATGGACTCGGGCTCACTAGAAAAATAAAATCGGGCTATCCCCACATTAAAATTATCATTTTGACGGGTCACGATGAGATTGAATACTTTGATGCAGCCAAAGATGCGGGTGCCGATCATTTCTTCACTAAGGATAACTTTCATAAAGCTAATATCGTTGACATCATGAAAACCGTCGTTGCTGAGAAAAATCTAACAACCACTAATAGAACACTACAATAAATATCAGTCATGTGTGGATTTTTACAGTCCACCCTAGATACGAATACGGTGTTCACCCGAGTTTTTTGATTGACTGAATGGGCTATCATTTTAAACATGATGTAAAGCCAAATTAATCGGTTTCTGGCAAAGAAAAATTTGAATTTTTTTAAAAATATTGAACCTTTGATGATTTTTAGGGATTAACCGATTAACTGGATTAAATCTAGAAACTAATTTATGAATTAGCTATTAAGAGCGTTTTTTATACCGTCAAAAAATAGCCGATTCAGAATTATTGAGTACCAAATTTAAAAACGTTAGAGAGGGGTATATAAATGGCAAAGAAAATCACTAAGGTGACTAACTATACTCAGCACGAGAAGCGAGTCGCACGTTATATGCAGGAAGTAACCGACATGCAGAAAGCCGGGGTAACTCGTCGCGATCTGATGAAAATGGGTTTGACCGCTGGCGTAGGCGGCATCGTATCAATGGGCGGCGGACGCTCCTTCCTGCCCAACTTGGCGAATGCGGGTACTATTGGATTCCCCGGCGCATTAATCAGCCCGCCCGCGCTGACGCCGTGGCTAGACCCGCTGCCCATCCCCAAAGCGGCGGTTCCCTGCACCCCAACGGCAAACTCTGGCAAATACAGCCAGACAATTGCAACCCAGGCATGGGCTCGCGGACAGATGATAGGGCCGGCTCCGACTAAAGACCCTTACCTTAATACCGTCGATCTTCCGCATGAATACGTCCAATACTACACCAATGCCCGCACCAATATTCCGCTGACGGGCTTCACCGATGCCCGCGCTCGTTCTTTAGGCGTACCGAATTGGGATACCCGTGACGCGCCTGTTCCCGGTGGCGCGCAAGACCCAACCATCCCCCCGACTGGCTTCGACAGCTTTCAGCGTTGGGACGAACTCCTAACCGGCAACGTCGGTGGCGCCTACAAGTTACTTGACCCCACTGGGCTAAATTCAGCCTACACCAATCCACAGTCCAACACGATTTATGAATTGTGCGCCAAGGAAATCAAATGGAACTTCTACTCAGACGCGCCAAATGGTTATTCCCCCGGTTTGGGATCGGTGTGGACATTCTTCGACTGCCACTCCGATGCCGTCGGCCTGCTACGCCTGAATGCCCATTATGGCAAGCCGGTGCTGATGCGCATGTATAACATGATGTGCCAAGACAATGCCGGGGTCAGCGGCATCAACCAAATGAGCACCCATTTGCATAACGGCCACACCCCGCCCGAGAGCGACGGCGGGCCGTTGCGCTTCTTCGATGCCGGCGAATACCGCGATTATTGGTATCCCAATATCCGCGAAGGCTTCTCAGGAACCCACAAAACTGGCACGTCATTTGTCGGGCCGGATGGCAAGGCGCGCTGGTGCCCGGGCGATTACACCGAAACTCAGAGCAGCCTGTGGTTCCATGACCACCGCATGGATTTCACCTCGCAGAATGTTTTCAAGGGCTTGGCCTCTTTCTATGCCTTGTTTAGCGACGACATCAACCTAGACACGGGTTATTTTGACATCGACCCGGCCACCGGCACCACCGTGGAGTCGTTGGACCCGACTAAGCGTGGGCTGGGCTTCCCGACGGGCGACTACGACATTCCGATAGCTTTCACCGACAAGTCATTTTTGCAGAATGGTGAGATGTTCTTCGACTTGGCCGACACCCGTGGCATGGTTGGCGACATGCAAACGGTGAATCTCAAAATCAAGCCGAAGCTGGATGTGGCGAAGCGCAAATACCGTTTCCGTTTGTTAGTAGCTGGCCCTTCGCGTTTCGGCCAGTATTGCATCACTGACAACACCGGCAAGAAGGTTCCGTTCCTGCGTATAGCCAATGATGGCAACTTATTGCCCAAGGCCGTACAACTGACCGATGTCAAATTAGGTGTGGCCGAACGAGCCGACATCATCATCGATTTCAGCGATGCAGGCTTGAAAGGCTTCACCGGCCCGTTCTGGTTGCATAACATTCTGGAGCAAACCACGCCACAAGGCACCAATGGCAAAACCGTAGTGCCCGATATGAGCGTCAACGATACGCTTAACACGACGAAGATCATGAAGATCAATGTCACCGCCAAGCCATTCAAAGACAATTCCTCGTCAATGACCGTATTAGCGGCGCAAAACCAATTGCCGCTGCCTTTGCTGCCCAGCGAGATAACCCAATTCCCGCGCACTAAGGGTATGTATGACCTTACCAATCGCAGCGCGGCGGCCGCCGGTTTAGTGAAAGACAAGGCTGTCAAAAACCGGGTTTTCAACTTCGGCAAAAATCCACTGAATCAATGGGTGGTTAATAACAACATCTTCGATCCGTCTGTTATCACCGCTTATCCGATTGAGGGTCAGGGTGAAATCTGGCAATGGGCAGGCGGCATCGGCTGGTCGCATCCGGTTCACCACCATCATTGCGAATCCCAGATTCTGACCATCAATGGCGTTACCACCATTCCTGCCGATGAACTCTCCCGCAAGGACGTTTACCGGATTGGCGACGGCGCCGGCGACAGCAAGTCTGCTACGGCAAATCGCAGCGCCATCCAGTTCTATCTTCGCTTCCGCGATTGGTATGGCGACTACCCGGTGCATTGCCATAACGTGGTGCATGAAGACCACGCGATGATGTTCCGCGTCAAGGTGGTTCCGCC
>CAIWDB010000464.1 GCA_903911305.1 uncultured Methylococcaceae bacterium
ACAGCCAAGCCAAGACAGACCCAAGTCACAATATAACGATACTCTTCAAGTTCATAATATTTTGGATATTGTTTGCCTAATTTTAGATTTGCTGTAGAGATTAACTGCCGTTCATGACTTACATCTGGGGCATTTTTCAAGATTACCTCCATAGAATCCTTATTTTCTAATCCAACCAGCACCATCTTATTATCCTTACGCATCAGCTTCCGCCATTTACTGCCTTCAATACCCGATATTTCCCATTCATTCGCGGATATGAACTTTAAACTCTGATTAGCGTTTTGTTGATTGGTTGCATGGGTGGACCAAACGGAAAGCACAGCGGAATTTAATGGATCAGATTCCAGTATGATACAAGGAACTGGCTTGATGGCATCGAACATGACGGCTTGGGACAATTGATTGGAGCAAGCTTTAATCGAACGAGTTCCCAAAAAATGTCCTATCAGTTGTCCCGGCCCTTCCACTACCCATGGATTACCGCTGGCTGGATGCGCCAAGCTTCCATTGACTCGCCAAATTATCTCTCCTATATTATTATTACCCATGAACACATCTAATACTATCCATGTATCCTTACCCATTTGGAAGAATTCACGCTGTACAGTGCCTTGTTGAGCTTTTCGTAACATCACTAAACCCCGCAACTCGGACGAGTCGCTAAAGGCTAATAATTCTGGGGCGTAACGTGAAGAAACTACCTGTTCGCCCATAAAATGAGGCGCGTTACTCCCCTTCCAACTGAGTGCTTCTTGCCGTCCTACAGTCACATCAGGCCAATAGCCTACGTTAACCAGTTCTGGACTACCCTCTATCCAAAGGGAGATACTCAACTCATCGGCATGGGAGTGGCCATTTCGTTGAAAATAGGCCCAACTGGCGGTGGCGTGGGCGACTGTCCTTCCATCCGATGCTAAGGTATGCCACCCTCCTATGCCGGAAATTGGGAATATGGAAAAATGATACATCCCCGCTAGAATTTGTTGATCTTCTGTGGGAATAAGGCTTTCTGATTTATATTCACTACCCTTTTTCGGTGAACCTCCGGGAGTATCGCCAAACATTGGCAAACTTCCATCTGGTCGCGCCATAAAGCGTTGGGCAAGCTGACCTTTTTTCAATAAATGAACCCAAGAAGAGGGCGGGCTTGAACCCGACAACCGATCCAGATCAATCATTGAAGACAATAAAGCCAAGCCAAATCCATGATAGGAGGGGGAATGCTCAAGCACTATCCCTTCTTGGCTAAAATAAAATTCTATCTGCCTTTCAAATCGAGTCCTAGCAATCTTTGCCCAAGTTTCAGCATTGGGTAATGAAGGAAACGCCATGGATGCCTCAAGCAAGGCCACGTTTTCCATAATTCCATGATTAGTATTGTAGGTAAACACCGTAGGCGAAGCCAGTCGTGTGGATATTCTTTCCACTGCCAGCAATACTTCTTTTGCAATAGCTGGATCATAATCTTTATCCATCCGATAATGATACCAAAATCTAGTCAACACCATTATTTGGTTGGATAATGTGTGATCATTCCAAATCATACCCGTATAAATTAACTGCTTTTTTTCCCATGAAAGGAAATGATATATCATATCCCTTGCCAATAACAAAAACTTTCTATCTCCCGTTGATTCATATTCTCTTATCAAGATATCAGGGAAACTGAAACTTGCGTAAGCCAATTGCCACTGACTTGAGCCTGAAACCACATCATTTTTTGAGAAAGGAAGATCAATGTTTCTCTGTCCGTTAATGGGGTCAACGGCAATACCATTGATTAAATTTAAAGCAGCTTTATGGTCTTTACGGGAAACTTTATCACTTATGGAAACAATTTCTTTGAAAACATCATTGCTTGGCTTATTGATCGCTTCTTGAATTTGCTCATTTGTCACCGGCGAGAAAAAAAACCAATATTGCCGGATTGGAGGCATCCAAATAGAACAAATAACCAATACGGTAATTATACCTAATGAGATATATTTTTTTTTGTTAATATTCATCAATCTGATCCAAAAGTTTACCCTAAAAGATCGTTTAATTAAAGTATTTCGCCAATTACAAAACAGAAAGAAAATAACCAACACTATAGGGAACCTCGAAAAACCGCTTATGTTCATGCTTCGCCCTTCGACAAGCTCAGGAGGCTCAGCACGAACGGAAGAGATTGATTTTACTAAAACCGTTCGCACTGAGCCTGTCGAAGTGCAAGGTTTTTCGAGATACCCTATAGTGGTCATCAACGTTTCAGTGCATCAATCATTTCCTGCGCCGATTGTGGGCGGTCTTTTGGATTCATCGACATCGCTGAGTCAATAGTTTCAAGTATGGAGACTGAATACTTATTTCTGAAAGATCGGACAGCGGATGTCAACGTGTCTTTTTCGGCACGGGATTTAGCCGATGGAGGGAGTTTTCCATCCAAACACATGCGCATGGATGCACCTACGGCATAAATGTCACTCCATGGCCCTACTGCGTTAGTGTCGTGATATTGTTCAATGGGCGAAAACCCCGGGGATGATACTTTTCCGGGTTTTGGGGGTCCGTTATAAGGGTAGGGTTGAACTGCACCGAAATCCAGCAATAGCGGATCGCCTCCTTGGCGGATAAGAATATTGTGCGGTTTGATGTCGAGATGCAGATAACCTTGGGAGTGGATGCACTTGACGCCTTCAAGCAGTGGTGGGAATACTCTTCGTAGAAAAACTTCGCTCATTGAGCTTTTCTTTTCCCTTAAATAATCACCTAAAATTTTTCCATATTCATAAGTCATCACCAAATAAACGGTCGAGTTTGCCTCGAAGAAATTCAATACCTCGACGATGCTGGCGTGGCGAAATTTTGTCAACACCATCGCTTCTTCAAGAAACCGTTTGCGGCCCACAATGAAAAGGACTCGTGTCTCTGAGCTGTTAGGCATCACCAAGTTGCCCCAAGTACGGTGAGCCAATCGGCGAGGCAAATATTCTTTCAGCACCACTAGCCGTTGGTCGGTAAACTGACGGGCCAAATAAACTGAACTAAAACCGCCACCACCGAGCGAGCTTTCGATAACATAGTCCTCAATCCGAGTGCCTGGCTGAAGAAAATACCAGGCATCCGGGTCATCGGTTTCATTAGAATGAAGGTTCATGGTGGAGTGCAACGGTTCCCCCTATGCGGATTTGTCTTTACTATGGCAGCTTATCGACTCGAAAACATTAAGGTACATAAAAATTATGTGGATTAAAAGCATGACGGCGTTTGCCGGGGCGGAACGCGAAATTGAAAACTGGGCGTTTTCATGGGAAATACGCTCAGTCAACCACCGCTATCTGGACATGGCACTACGCTTACCGGACTCGTTCCGTTTTCTTGAAGGCGAGGTCCGCAACCGCATCAGTCAAAGCGTCAAGCGCGGTCGCTTGGATGTCAGTTTAACTCAAAAAAGATCCCAAACCTCTGAATCCGGTTTGGAATTAAATATTCCACTGCTTAAACAATTACTATCTGCCACCGCAGAAATCGAAGCCATTGCTGACAGGCCATTAGGCAATTTCACCGCACTGGAACTACTTCGGTGGCCCGACGTGTTATGCGAATCTGAAACAAACCGTGAACAACTAGCCCCGCTGTTGCTGGGGCTGCTTGGGGATGCCCTGGTCAAAATTGTCGCCGTGAGGACGAACGAAGGCGCTCAATTGGCGGAACTCATTGAAACCCGCTGCCAAAAAATGCGGGAGCATATCGCCTCAGTGCGCCAGCGGATGCCGGAAGTCCTTGCCTCCATGCGCCAAAAAATCCTAAGCCGTTTGGCGGAAATCACTGCCCGTCCAGACCAAGACAGGCTTGACCAAGAACTGGTTTATTTGGCCCAAAAGCTGGATGTCGCGGAAGAACTGGACCGCCTGGATGCACATATAACCGAAACTCTGAAAACCCTGCGTCAAACAGAACCATCAGGCCGGCGCTTGGATTTTCTGTTGCAGGAAATGAACCGTGAAGCCAACACCCTAGGCTCAAAATCCGCCGACTCCGAAACCACCCGAGCCTCAGTGGAACTGAAAGTGTTGATTGAGCAAATGCGGGAGCAGATACAGAATATCGAATAACGAATCCTGAAGGATTGATGGGAAGGGCGATGCAGAGTGATTGCCCCATCATCACCGCCGACGACTGGCGTCCGAAAGCAAGTTCGCTTATCTGTCAACCATGCGCTTCGCTTTAGACCTCTAATAAGCAATTTGGAACGATGCTTTTGATGGCCTGCGAACCAAATTACATACACAGGACATGCCAACCAGAAGGGCACTCAATTGACAACCGGCTTAATGTTGTGTTCAACATTGAACAGTTTTAGATTGATTTGTGTATGCTATAATGGTGGGCCTTTTCAATTCGTTTCAAAAACATTATGGAACGAATATGGCTACCTACCATAGCCTCATAGATGAATATTATCAACCAACTCGTCCTTGCAAGCAAATGGTGACTGAACCTGAAATATCCCTTAATCCAGCGATCCGGTCATTGCGTTCTTTTGGTTCGCGGTAACTCAAGTGTTTTTATTTAGTTGCCGTGGCCTATGGAGTCAAGGTCCGTCAAGACAATTCATTCGACCGTGTCAACACCGGCTTCCCAAGCCTTCCAAATAAGGTACTGAATTATTTGGAGAACTTAGGGTCTGATACCATTGTGATTCACCTCAAGCCAACCCGGCCAACAGCCGCTTTGGAGGAGTAATTTTTACAGATGAACCAAGAAGAACAGCAATTTGAGTTCAGAGAACTCATCGCCAAGGGTAAAATGCAAGGTTTTCTCACTTTTGCCGAAGTGAACGACCACTTGCCAAGCAATATTGATGACCCCGACCAAATGGAGGACATCATCAGCTTGATCAATAGCATGGGCATTCAGGTCCATGAAGAAGCGCCCGACTTGGGACTCATCCCAGTAGCCGCAGTGGTTTCTGATGACGACGAAGAAGCTGCCGAAATGGCAGCGGCTCTTGCCACTGTTGGCACGGAGCTAGGCAGAACCACTGACCCTGTGCGTATGTACATGCGTGAAATGGGTTCTGTGGATTTGCTAACCCGTGACCGGGAATTGAGCATCGCCAAGCGAATAGAAGAAGGTTTGAACCAATCTGCGCGTGAATTGGTTCGTTTTTCAGCGTCCATGGATCATTTTATCATGGCCTTTGACCATCTTGAGAGCGGGGAGAAGCGTCTTCCCGATTTGGTCTTGGACATTTTTGACCCTAGCCAACCGGAACCGCTAATATTGGACGATTCGATAGACCCTGATATCGTCGAGGAAAGCGACACGGGCCCGGCACCTGAATTGGTCAAGGAGAAGCTGGAGAACTTCAAGAAACAATACAAAGCGGCCTTGCATGCGCGCAACAAATACGGGCATGATCATTTAAAATCCCAGCAAGCTTTCGAAGCACTCGCATCAAGCTTTTTGGAATTCAAGATGACCCCATCGTTTTTTAAGGAGTTGACTGACATTCTGCATGGTTCCATCGAAAAGATCCGCGAACAGGAGCGTTTTATCATGAGCCTGACTGTTTCGGTATCCAAAATGCCGAAAGCGGCTTTTGTGGAATCGTTTGTCGGCAACGAATCCAACCCGGATTGGTTTAGTGGGCTGTTAGAATCCGACCGTCCTTATGTACAGGAACTGTCTAAACATGCCGATGAAATTAAACGTGCGCAAAAGAAGCTGATGGCAATCGCCAAGGAAAACCGGCTTAGCATTGGGGAGATAAAAGAAATCCACCAACGCATGGCCGAGGGCGAAAACCTAGCCCGACAAGCTAAGAGCGAAATGATCCAAGCGAACTTGCGACTGGTCATCTCAATCGCCAAGAAATACACGAACCGTGGAATGCAATTTCTTGATTTGATCCAAGAAGGCAACATTGGGTTGATGAAAGCAGTGGACAAGTTTGACTATCGCCGTGGCTTCAAATTCTCGACCTATGCCACTTGGTGGGTTCGCCAAGCAGTGACCCGTGCCATTGCTGACCAAGCCCGCACAATCAGGATACCTGTGCATATGATCGAGACGATCAACAAGCTAAACCGGGTATCAAGGCAAATGCGCCAAGAAATGGGGCGGGAGGCGACACTGGAAGAGCTTGCACCACGCATGGAAATGTCCGAGGATAAAGTGCTGAAAGTGCTTAAAATCGCCAAAGAACCCATTTCCATGGCTTCGCCAGTGGGTGATGACGAAGATTCGCATTTAGGCGATTTTATCGAAGACGAGGGCATCATGTCCCCGGTTGAGTCCGCGACGGTGGCGGGTTTGCGTGAAACAACCGAGCAAATCCTATCCGGGTTAAGCGAACGTGAAGCCAAGGTTTTGCGTATGCGTTTTGGCATAGACATGCACACCGACTACACGCTGGAAGAAGTCGGCAAGCAATTTGATGTCACTCGCGAACGCATTCGGCAGATTGAGGCCAAGGCTTTGCGTAAGTTGAGGCATCCCGCCCGCTCAGAAGTGCTTAAGAGTTTCCTTGACTTGGATTGATGCGGGTTAATCGGCATTGCTCCCACAAGCCACGCCTGCTACCTCAATGCTGTTGAATTAAGCCGTTCGTGCTGAGCCTGTCGAAGCATGAACATAGGCGGTTTTTCGAGGTTCCCTATTGCGCGAAGTAACCATACGTTTGGAATCGTGGCCGTTGCGAGAAGTGTTTCGCATTTCGCGTGGTGCATACACTGAAATCACCGTCGTGGTGGTTGAAATAAGTGAAGGCCAAGCAATTGGTCGCGGTGAATGCCGGCCCTATTCGCGTTATGGAGAAACCTCGCGAGGGGTTGTCGCTGAAATCGAAGCCTTAGTGCCTAAGTTAAGAGACGGCTTGGGCAGGGATGAACTTAACGCCATACTGCCGCCGGGGTCCGCCCGCAATGCCATTGATTGTGCATTGTGGGATTTATCCTCCAAACAAACGGGTCAGCCAGTTTGGCAACTGGCCGGGTTGCCCCCTCCAACCCCTCTGGCAACCGCCTATACCTTAAGTGTTGACACTCCTGAGAATATGGCGTTAGCCGCCGGCAAACAAGCATGGCGTCCAGTACTGAAGCTCAAACTGGCCGGTGGCGATGATTTGGAAAGAGTCGTCGCGGTAAGGGCCAATGCCCCCAAAGCTCGCTTGCTAGTCGATGCCAATGAAGCTTGGACTCTGGCCGACTACCAAACGCTTGCTCCTGAACTGGCACGATTGGGTGTGGAGATGCTTGAGCAACCATTTCCCTCCGGCGGTGACCAATGTCTGGCCACATTGCTCAAGACCCTGCCAGTTTGTGCCGACGAATCTAGTCACGCGAGTGCTGGTTTGAAGGACTTAGTTGGCCTGTACGATGCCGTCAACATTAAATTAGACAAAACGGGTGGATTGACCGAGGCGTTGAGGATGAAAGCACAGGCCGAAGCACTGGGTTTCAAAGTGATGGTGGGCTGCATGGTGGCAACCTCGCTCTCAATGGCCCCGGCTTTTTTGCTTGCCCAAAATGCCGCCTATGTCGATATAGACGGCCCATTATTATTAGAACAGGATCGCCAGCCTGGATTAATATACGAAGGTAGCCAAGTGTACCCACCGACATCGGAGCTTTGGGGCTGAATCTAGGGGAATAGGCTTCCGCAATACTCCATTAGTAACTGATGTTACGCACGGAGGCGAAATTATTCTCTACGCATGTCGGACTGCCGGGTAACCCCCAAGATTTGCCCGATAGACACTTGGCTTTCAGGTTCGGTGATAAAATCAAATATTTCGTCATAAAAATAATAAAATGCAGACACGAAAGCCACAAAAGCAATCCCGTAAACCAGTTTTGACGACATAATAACTACCCTAAAATCGAAAAATATAATTTGCACAATTCCTTTGCGTACACATTAGGGAACCTCGAAAAACCCCGCACTTCGACATGCTCAGTGCGAACGGTATTAAGCTAATCAGTAGGTTACGTTCGTGGTGAGCCTGTCGAACCATGAACGTAACCAGTTTTTCGAGGCTCCCATTAATATATCAATTAACCCGAAACCAATGACCAAAAGCCGTTTGCAAGCCAAGATTATGGCTTTAGTGTTGTCCTCACTGCTTTTTATGGCTTACCTACCCTGCCATTCGGGAGAAATTATAAGGGGTCGTGTGGTCGGTGTACATGACGGAGACACCCTCACATTATTAACCGGGTCAAAGCAGTTATTCAAAATAAGATTGGCTCAAATTGATGCGCCCGAAAGTGACCAGCCATTTGGTCAAGTGTCCCGGCAAACCCTCGCCAGCTTGGTGTTTAACAAAACTGTGGGGGTCGCTGTAGACACCCTAGACGCACACGACCGAATTGTCGGGATGGTTTTCGTTGATGGGGTTGACATTAATAGGGAGCAAATTAGACGCGGCATGGCTTGGGCTTATCGGCAATATCTACACGATCAATCTTTATTGCAGTTGGAAGGGCAAGCCCGCCGGGCGAAGTTGGGGCTGTGGACTGACGCAAACCCAATGCCGCCATGGGTTTACCGCCACGGAGGGAAAGCATACTCCGAACAAAGCACAGATTCCCAGCCTACTCCAGCACCAACCCAGTCAACAGGGGTTTCGTGCGGGAGCAAACGAACGTGCAAAGAAATGGCATCATGCGAAGAGGCCAAACAATACTTGGCAAACTGTGGATTGTCTCATTTGGACAGGGACAAAGATGGTGTGCCTTGTGAAAGCCTATGTGGCAATGGTCAATGACAAATCAGATCTAAGCGCGATTTTGCCACTCAAGTTTTTAGGGAGTAATATAATTGCAAAGCACATCCAAAACGGGAAGCGCGACATTACCATCACCACAATAATATTTGCCTCAGGCAAAAATCCTGTCATTCACGCCCTGTTGTTTCAATGGCAATCCATGCCTAACGAATCAGGAAAACAGGCTTGACCCTATTCCACATACCCACCGCCTTTCTGATAGTCGGCTTGCTCTATTTTGTCATGCCGACCGTGACCTGGGTTGTCTTGTCGAGTCGCCGTTCTCCGGCTGTGGCCCTTTGGTGCGGCGGCGACATTTCATTTGGGATAGGTGTCATATTGTTGGGGCTGCGAGGCCACGTCCCTGAATGGGCCACTTTCCCACTCGCCAACCTACTGATGTTCATAGCCGTTTCGATGCGAATCCAGTCATTGAGCCTAGACTTGGCAATGCCATGGCGAACGATGTGGATGGCGCTTGCCGCTTTGTTATACGTGCTGGGTTTTGAGGGCATCCGGCGAGGTTTAGGCGATGCCTTGCTGCGCTTGCAATACACTCAATCCATCTGGGTCGTTATGTATGGGTGCATGGCTGTTCTCGCTTGGCGCATCAACCACTTGGAGCGAAGCCGCAGCGCCCGCTGGATTGCCGGGGTTTTATTGCTGCTGGTAGTTGCGTTTGTATATTCTTTGATCAGGCTGTCAATCGGCTTATCCCCTCCTGACCCGCTAAATTCAAGCCCGAGTAATATTTTTTTGGCCCTTGCCGGTATCCTAGCCGCAGTGATTGGCAATATCGCCTATGTGGGACTGGCGTTCGATCGCTCCCAACGCCAAACTGCCGAAGCTGAAAGACAATATCACGCCATCATCGAAACCACCGTGGATGGTTTTTACTCTTGCGATGTGGATGGACGTTTGACCGATATCAACCGGGCATTCTGTGACATGCTGGGATACACTCGGGAGGAACTGCTGTGCATGAAAGTCCACGATGTCGAAGCCAAAGAAACCGCTGTTGAAATGGCTGAACATGTTCAGCATATCTTGAAAAAGGGTTCTGACCGTTTCGAGACTCGATACCGTTGCAAAGATGGGCGATTATTGAATGTAGAACTCAGCGTTAACTTTCTGCCTACTAATGCCGTTAAATTTCAGATATTTACCCGCGACATCACCGAGCGCAAGCGGATGGAGCATGAGCTAAGCGACAGCGAAGCCCGCTACCGCAGTTATTTTGAACTGCCATTAACGGGGCGCGCCGTCACTTCGCCAAGTAAAGGCTGGCTGGATGTCAATGCCACACTTTGCGACATGCTGGGCTATACCAAAGCCGAATTGACCCAGATGAATTGGACGGAACTCACCCATCCCGATGATTTGGCGGCTGATTTGGCCCTGTTCAAGCGAGCCATGGATGGCGAGATCAATGGCTATACCTTGGAAAAACGCTTCATCCACAAAGACGGACATAATGTTCATACCCACCTAGCCGTCCATTGCTTGCGCAAAACCGACCAATCGGTGGATTATTTTGTCGCGTTGATTTTAGACATAACGGAGCAAAAGCGAGCCGAACAGGCGTTGCGTGACAGCAACGCCCGTTACGATGAACTGGTCCGTCGCATTCCGGTCGGGGTCTACACCCTGTGCTTGAATGCCGACGGGGAGGCCCGTTTTCTGTATGCCAGCGAGAAGTTCTGTCAGATGTTGGGTCTGACGGAACAAGAGGTGCTCCACGATGCGGAATCCGTGCATGGTTTTATCCATCCCGATGATCGCGCATCTTTGGATGAGTCCAATCGAATCGCCGCACAAACCTTTGAACCTTTCCGTTGGGAAGGCCGCAGTCAGTTAAGGGGTGAAACGCGATGGCTTCGTATCGAATCCGACTCGACCGCACTGCCGAATGGCGACAGCTTGTGGAATGGAGTGGTCATCGACATTACGGAACGCAAACAGGCGGAAGCGTCATTGCGCGAAAGCGAAATCCTCCTTCGCGAAGCTATTGAGTTTTCTCCAATACCATTGAACATTGCGGATAATGACGGAAATATTCTGGTTGTCAATCGACAGTTTACCGAAAATTTTGGCTATACCCTCGACGATATTCCAACAATCGATACATGGATAACGCGCGCTTATCCCAATGTAGACTATCGCGCAGAAGTATTGGCACAATGGAATCAGGATGTCGTAACAGCCCTCCAAAATGGAACGGTCACCCCCAAGCGTGAATATAAAGTGACCAGCAAAAATGGCACTCAGTTCGATGTTGAAATTACGTCCAAATTTTTAGGCAATATTTCGGTTGTATCCTTTAATAACGTCACTGAGCGCAACCAAACAGAGCGGGAACTTCGAGCGAGCAGGGAGGTTTTACGCGAGATGAGCCGCGTTGCCAAAGTGGGTGGTTGGAATCTGAATCTGAAGACCAATAAGCTGACTTGGACTGAGGAAGTCTACCGAATTCGTGAAGTGGACTCAAATTACCAGCCCCAATTGGAGGAGGGGGTTAATGCTTACCCGCCCGATGCCCGCAAAGTCCTGCGAGAGTCTATTGAACGTGCGGTGACACAAGGAGTGTCCTATGATCTTGAATTGCCGTTTATCACGGCCAAGGGCAATCACAGATGGGTTCGCACCATTGGTAACGTCGAACAGTCTGACGGTCAAGTCGTGCGACTTTATGGTGTTTTTCAGGACATCACCGAGCGCAAGACCAACGAACGGCAGTTGCTGCTGACTCAATTCGCGATGGAACAGTTCGCCGATGAGGTTTATATCATTCGCGATGACATCCATTTCCAATACGTCAATGACTCCGCCTGCCGAATGTTGGAGTATGGCCGCGAGGAACTTATGACCATGACAGTGCTGGACATTGACCCCTTCTTCAACAACATGGCCGAAGCCGCTGCGTGCTGGCAGGCGATAAAGGACACCGGATCGATTTCGTCGGTGAGCCTGCACCGCTCCCGCAGTGGGCGCGTCTATCCTGTGGAAGTTCATAACAACTTCATCGAGTACGAAGGCGAGGGGTACGTTTGCAGTATCTGCCACGACATCACTGAACGCACGCAGGCAGAGAATGAAATCAAGCAGTTGGCCTTCTACGATTCGCTGACCCAATTGCCCAACCGAAGACTGCTGCTGGATCGTTTGCATCAAGCCATGGTGGCCTGTGTCCGCAGCAAACTCTATGGTGCGCTACTTTTCATCGACTTGGACAATTTCAAGACGCTCAACGATACCCTAGGCCACGACCAAGGCGACCTTTTGCTGCAAGAAGTGGCAAGCCGCCTAGTCACCTGTGTGCGCGAGTGCGATACCGTGGCCCGACTAGGGGGTGATGAATTCGTGGTGATGCTGATGGGCTTGGATGCTTGTCCCGGAGAAGCCGCCGCCCAATCGCAAAAAATCGGCACGAAAATTCTCGACAAGCTGAACCAAAAATATCAACTTACCGGACATGAACACTACTGTAGTGCAAGCATTGGAATCAATCTGTTCGACGGGCACAGTTTTTCGGTCAATGAATTATTGAAACAGGCGGACATCGCCCTTTATCAGGCAAAATCCGACGGACGCAATACCTTGCGCTTCTTTGATCCCGAGATGCAGTCGTCAATGCTTGCGCGTGTCGCGCTGACCCATGATTTACGCCATGCCTTGGCAAAAAATCAATTCAAACTCTTCTGTCAGTCTGAGGTAGGTCACAACCAAAAAATCATTGGGGTCGAAGTGTTGTTGCGCTGGCAACATTCCGAACGAGGATTGATCCCGCCACACGACTTCATTCCTCTGGCAGAAGAAACCGGGTTGATCCAATCCATCGGGGATTGGGTGTTGGAATCAGCCTGTACTTTCCTAAAATCATGGGAGAATAACCCTGTCCGGCAGGCTATGCATCTTGCCGTCAATATTAGTGCGCGTCAGTTCCATCAAGCCAATTTCGTTGACGGGTTACTTAAGATAGTGCGTGATACCCAAATTGATCCTAGCAAGCTGATGCTTGAACTCACCGAAAGTGTGGTACTGAGCGACCTGAACGATGCCGTCGCCAAAATGAACGCGCTTAAACAGATTGGGGTGCGCTTTTCTCTGGATGATTTCGGCACCGGCTATTCATCGCTGGCCTATCTGACACGGCTGCCCTTCGATCAACTCAAGATTGATCGGTCATTTGTGCAAAACATCGGGGTAAAACCCACCGATGCGGTCATCATTCAAACCATCATTGTCATGGTGGGTCAGCTTGGAATTGATGTCATTGCTGAAGGTGTGGAGACAGAGGCCCAACGTGATTATCTCTATCAACAGGGTTGCCCGGTCTGCCAAGGCTACTTATTCGGAAAGCCAATACCATTGGAAGATTTTAGTGACAGCTTATTGTCAGCCTAACAGCCCACCGGCTTTTTTCCATTCCGCCAAATGCAAAAATTCGCCGCTGTCCAGCCAGTCGCCATGATTGATGCAACGGTCAAGCACTACGCCGCTACGA
Source organism: uncultured Methylococcaceae bacterium (assembly GCA_903911305.1). GTDB lineage: Bacteria > Pseudomonadota > Gammaproteobacteria > Methylococcales > Methylococcaceae > Methylumidiphilus. Next base: position 13,263 of record CAIWDB010000464.1, read on the forward strand.
TGGCCGAAGCTTTGCCGACTCATCATCTGCTTACAGACCGGACATTTACGGTAAACGACTGTTTCAGGCCGATAAAGTTCTTTATGCAGATTTTCCAATAATTCGCGGTGCATGGCATAGACTGGGCCAACCACTTGGTCAAGCAGAAAACCAATGCCGCCGGGTGGAAAGAACAATCCTCCGCAGTGGGGGCAACGGTCAACACTACTGACTGGTTTGGTCGTCAGTTCTAACAATTCCAATGGAGCTTGGCAACACGGGCAAAGCCTTTCGGTTTCCCGATGCTTTACCGAAAAGCCGATAACCCCTTTTAAATCCACAGGGTTATGGGCATTGCAATATTCGCAGACAGTGGAGTTGGCGGGTAGCACCGCGCCGCAGGAGGAACAATTCATAGCATGTATTTTTGTCGATCATTCATTGTCAAACCCACTCACGAAGCACGGTCTTGATTCAGCCAATCCATGAAAAGGGTATAAGCCACGGCAAGCAAGGTTGCACCGATGAACATGCCCATAAAACCCCAAGCCAGCAAACCACCAATAACCCCGGTGAATATCACAAGCAGTGGCAAATTGCTGCCTTTGCTGATGAAATACGGTTTGATAAAGTTGTCAATGACATTGATGAATATGCCCCAACCCACGGTAAAAATAGCCCATCCTTGGTGATCGTGATAGCCCAACCAGAACGCTGTTGGAATCCATACCAGACCAGTGCCAATCTGTAATAAAGCCGTGATGAAGCACAAAGTACCTAATAGGGCATAGATCGAAATGCCGGCAATGGCAAAGCCAAAACCCGATAATGCTGCTTGAATGGCCGCCGTTCCGATCACCCCCAGTGATACTCCGCGAATGGTATGCTCGGCCACATCAATGACTGATGCGGTTTTTGCGTTGGCAATGCGACAGGCAAATTTCCTAATTATATGAGCGCCATCCTCGGCATGGACATACATCATACCGGCAATCAGCGTGGCCAGAATGATTTCCAACATGGTGATTGCGAAACCTGCCCCTTGTGATAACAACCATTTTGCCGATTGCATGAGGAGTGGTCTGATTTTGTCGGTATCCATATTGGCATTTTCTATGCCTTGTTCCCAAGCTTGGGTAAGTCTATCTCCAAACATCGGGATTTTTGCCAACCAAGATGGAGGGTCCCCTGGTTTCAGCCAAGAAGTGTCGTTGGCGAGGTTTTCCAAGATAGGAATACTGTCAAGCAATTTGCCCGCCCCCAACCCAAGCGGAACAACGACTATCATGATGGTGATAATAGTCATTAATATCGCTGCCAATTTCCGGCGATTGCCCAAAGCATTCGACAAATATATATAAAGAGGCCAAAGCGACACGCACAGCACAGTTCCCCCAAAAATCGCGCCAATGAAAGGTTGGGCTATTTTTAGGCAGGTCAATAGTAATAAGGCAATGATTAGTAGAGCCAATGCCTTTTCAATGACAGTATGCTCTTTATTCGTGGTTGTCCCATTCATACTTGTATTCTCCAGTCTGGAAATATTGATTGGAAAGTTTGTGGAAAAGAGGGGGCAGTTGGTTGGCTGTGAGCGACTGGATCAGCACGGTTAGTGCCCATAATCTATATTATGTATCCTATGGTACACTTTGGTAAGCTAAAATCAACCGATAACGTCTCAGTCATGGTCACTTCATCAGATACAGAGAGACTCACCCTCGCGTTTAATCCAAACTACTCTGAATTCGACATTCACCAAGGATTGGGTTGGATTGCCGGCGAAGCAGATTGGGTAGGGTTGCGTTTTGTACAAGAATATACCCAAAATCGTAGCATTCGCAATCAGCGCCCAGATCAAAATTTATTTAGGATAGAGCGCGGAGTCATGGTGGAAGCCATGATAGATGGGCAAATCGCCTATGCCGGCACGAGCGACCTGTCCAAGCCAGGACTGCGTGAAGCTTGCCGTAGGGCAGTGCAACTGGCAATGGCAAGCGCAGACTCCAAGGTGTTTGGATTTTCCACCATGCAAAGGCCGCCCAATCAAGGGCGTTTTGTCAGCCCGCGTTTGCAAGGATTGGATTCTCTAAGTTTGACCGAATTTACCAGCAAATTGATTGATGCCTGTCGCCATATGCAGGTGTCTGACAAAATTGTAAATGCCACCGCCGAAACTACGCTAGTGGAAAGCCACTGCCAATATGCCAGCACCAACGGGTCCAATATTGACCAGCAGTTTTTGTTGGTTTCCGCGAATTTTGCCGTCACTGCCAAAGACGGGTCAATTACCCAGCGTCGTTCGCTGAATGGCCCGGTGGCTAATTGTAGCCAGGCAGGTTTGGAATATTTCAACTTCGATGCGATCTTTGCCGATTGCGAACGGGTCGCGCGTCAAGCCTTGGAACTCCTTGATGCGGATAATTGTCCTTGTGAAATTTTAGACTTGATACTGGCTCCAGACCAAATGTTGCTTCAGATTCATGAGACCATCGGCCACCCTCTGGAATTGGATCGAATACTAGGCGATGAGCGCAATTACGCCGGCTGGAGTTTCGTCAAGCCTTGCGATTTCGGCAGACTTCAGTATGGGACGAATCTGATGAACGTCACGTTTGATCCGGGTTTAAACGGAGAGTTTGCCAGTTATGGCTTCGACGATTGCGGCAATCGTGCCACTCGCGAATACTTAATCAAGGACGGCCTATTGCTGCGCGGCTTGGGAAGTTTGGAGAGCCAAGCTCGATCAGGCATAGCCGGTGTCGCCAATTTTCGCGCTTCGAGTTGGAACCGTGCCCCGGTGGACCGGATGGCGAACGTTAATCTAGCGCCCGGTTCCAGCAATCTGGAAGCCATGGTTGCTGCGGTTAAGCGTGGAATTTACATGGAGTCCAATATTTCGTGGTCGATTGACGATTACCGCAACAAATTCCAATTTGGCTGTGAATATGCGCGATTGATTGAGGACGGACAATTCACCAAGGTATTGAAGAATCCCAATTATCGGGGTGTTACCGTGCCATTCTGGAATTCGCTGAAAATGGTTGGAGGGCCAGACGAATGCCGGTCTTTTGGCACATCCTTCTGCGGCAAGGGTGAACCGAATCAAATGATCCGAGTGGGCCACGCCTCACCGCCCTGTTTATTCACCCAAGTGGAGGTGTTTGGAGGTGGGCAATGAGTTTCATCGAAACAACCCGTATGCTTTTTGACCATGTCAGTCACGCCAGTTTTTCCGTATTGAAGCCGGGTGAAGCGTTGAATCTAGACCTCTATGCGGAGGAACAAACCTACATTCGGTTTAATCGGGCGCAGATTCGCCAAGCCACAGCCGTTGCGCAGAGGAACCTAGGGGTGACCTTTCAGGGGGACGGCAGAACCATTCAATTTGCTGTCGATTTGACCGGGTCCTTGGAGCAGGATGCCGCCTTTGTCAGATCATTGCTCGAACGCGCCCGTGCTGAGGCAAGCGTGTTACCGGAAGACCCATTTCTGGTTCCCATAAAAAATAACGGAAGCAGCGATATCCAATACCAAGCCGATCATCCTTTCGAATCTGATTGGATCAAACAAATCATCTCTGCTGTCGAGGGTGTCGATTTCGCTGGGTTGTTGAGTAAGGGTCCGCAAATCAAAGCCGTTCGCAATTCGGCAGGACAAGACCATTGGTTTTGCTCAGACTCCTTTTTCATTGATTATTCATTGTATACGGTCAATGCCTCCGGGGAAAACAAAGCGGTGAAAGACTTATACGCTGATCGCGCATGGAGTCTAGAACATTTTTGTAAAGCCATCGGGCATGGCAAGAATCAACTAGAATTGCTCAAGCGTTCTGCCCGAAGATTATCTGCTGGCGAATATCGGGTTTATCTGGCGCCGGCCGCCTTAGAATCCATAGTTGGAATTTTTTCATGGGGGGCGGTCAGCTATGATGCTTGGAAGAAAGGGCAATCTGGCCTGCAAAAGCTGATAGAAGGCAATGCCTTTTTTTCGGAAAAATTTAGCTTGCAAGAAAACTTTCGATTAGGCTTGGCCCCGCAGTTTAATAGCCTAGGCGAGTTGGCGCCCATGGAGTTGCCTATCATCCAGCAAGGCCAATTGAAAAATCTGTTGGTCAACTCGCGCACAGCGAAAGAATTCAAAATCCCCTCCAATGGAGCGGATAACGTCGGCTGGAAAGGTGAAGGGCTGCGTTCGGCGGAAGTCAATGGAGGCGACTTGCCTGAAGCAAAGGTTTTGCAGCATTTGGATAACGGGATTTACCTAAGCAACTTACATTATCTGAACTGGAGTGACCCACAAACTGCCCGACTCACTGGCATGACCCGCTATGCTTGCTTCTGGGTGGATCACGGCGAAATTGTTGCGCCTATTCATGATTTGCGCTTTGACGAAAGCCTGTACCGCATATTTGGCTCGTGCTTGGATGCCCTAACCGCTGAAACTCGATTGTTTCCATCCACAGAAACTTATCAACGACGCGACCTAAGTGGCTGCAAAGTACCGGGAGCGATAGTCGATAACTTCAGATTCACTCTTTAGCGCGATTTGCTTCCATCCTATTCGGGGAGTTTATAGCCCCTGTCTTGGAGCAGTTTGACGCAAGCATCGACCACTGATGCATCAAACAGGATGCCGCGTTGGGCGACAATCTCTCCCAGCGCCGCTTTGACCCCCAGTGCTGGCCGATAGGTGCTATGGGAAGACATGGCTTCAACCACGTCAGCCACCGCGAGAATTTTAGCTTCAAGCAAAATCTGGCTACCTTTTAAACCTTGCGGGTAACCCGAACCATTAATACGTTCATGATGCTGCAAAATAATTTGCGCAATGGGCCATGGGAATTGAATATCCTTGACCATCTCGAAACCCAAGCTTGAATGTTCTTGAATCAGAGAGAACTCTTTGGATGTCAACCGCCTTGGTTTGCTGAATAATTCTGCCGGAACGCGGAGTTTGCCAACATCATGGAAAGATGCCGCAAGGTGTAAGCCATGGACGCGATCTTCCGACAAGCCCATCCGTACTGCTATTTCCCTACAGAGGTAGGCAACCCGGTGTTGATGGCCGGGCGAAGCGGTGTCGCGCTGGTCAATGGTGGAGGCTATGGCTTGGATCGACTGCTCCAAACTATTGCGCAGCGCGGCCTCGTTTTTCCTGTAAGTGGCCAGTGTGCGCAGGGTGACAATGCCATAGACTAGATCGTCAGCCAGTTCTTGTAACAAAGCCCGTTCTTCAGCAGGCCAGGTTTCGGCGGCTGAACCGTAAACCGTCACACATCCCAACAAGCCACTTGAATGCCGTAGCGGCAGGGCAATTGCCGAGTGGTATCCTCGCTTCAATGCCTCTACCCTCCAAGGATTCTTCCTGACATCGCTGGCGATGTCCTCGACGAATTGCAACTCTCCCGACCTGATGGCATTGCCGGTAGGTCCCAAACCCGTTTCGGTGTATCCCCAGGTAATGTCAGCAACTTTCAAATAACCTTCTTCGTAACCATAGTGGGCCATCGGTTGGATATGTTTGCCACCCAGTTCGTCGGCATAGCCGACCCACGCCATACGATAGCCTCCCGTTTCCACGATGACCCGGCAGATTTCATGGAGCAACTCCCACTCATCCGGCGCGTTAATCAAAACGGTGGTGGTATCGCTGATGACCTTCAATGAACGGGCGGTGATTCTCAGCGCCTTTTCCGCTAAAACTTGTGCCGTGATATTCCGAATCGTACACTGAATGACAGCTACGCCGTCATAATTGGACAAAAAACAGGAAAATTCGACGGAAACCTGTTGCCCATCCTTTGTTTCCAGAGGGAGGTGGTCATAACGGATATGACCCTTCTTCTGCAAATCGGCAAAAGATTCCATGCTCAACGCGGTGCTCTCAAAAACCCCCACTTCCCAAATTCGTTTCCCTAGAAACTCTTCTCGGGTGTAGCCAAGCAAGTCAATCATAAAAGGATTGACATCTTCGATTTGCGAGGTCCATGCATTGAGCAGGAGAATGCCATCTTGGGCGGTTTCAAAAAGTTGACGGTAGCGTCTGTCTAAATCGGTAGTGGAAGTCGGCATACTGCTTTTTCCCATTTCTTTAGGATTTTTATCGCTCAAGGAAAATACTCCAGTCTGAATCGTAAATGTACTAAGAAACCTTTAGAACCAGCCTATATAGCTTATCGGAAAAGCACCGTGGAATGTCAACCTGCCTTAAAATCATTATCTAGGCTGAAAATGCTTGGTAATGGCAAAGCCCCAATGGTGAAACAGTAAAATAATGATTTTCAGCCTAGGCTTAAACAAGCTGGTGTAGAATTGATAATTTAAGTCTCATGTCCTGCTTGCCCTGGAAAAATGGGTGGCCTGACTCACTTCATTGTTTCACACTTGCGGAGAATTTATCCATGGCTGAATTAGCCGAATATGTTGAAGGACTGCCTAATATTTGCGGTCAAGAAGCCGAAATCAAGGAGACTCTGCAAAACAGAGCTTCGACCATTTACGCTCATGAAACCCATATCCCTTTTGACCGAATCAATAGTGCTTGTGCCATTGCCCTGCATATGCACCAACCCCTTATTCCAGCGGGCGGATGGGATTTGCCTACCGCCGCAATCATTAGCAATCTTCAGTACATGATGGAAAATCAAGGTATTGGCGACAACCACAATGCCGGGGGGTTTCATTGGTGCTACAAGCGCATAGGCGAATTCGTGCCGCAAATGATCCACGAAGGCAAGCAGCCTCGCGTGATGTTGGAATACTCGGGAACTCTGTTTCACGGGCTTAGAAAAATGGGTTTGCACGATGTCATTGACACCTTGAAAAATATCACTTGCAATCACCAATACCGACATGCAGTGGAATGGTTGGGCGCACCTTGGGGCCATGCCGTTGCCCCTTCCACGCCCGCACAAGACTTCAGACTGCACGTGATGGCTTGGCAGCATCATTTCGCCGCTATTTTCGGCAAAGAAGCCTTAAGCCGTGTGCGCGGTTTTTCACCTTCGGAAATGGCCTTGCCTAACCATCCTGATGTCGCCTATGAATACATCAAAACCCTTCGCGATTGTGGCTACTCTTGGGTATTGATACAGGAACATACCGTCGAACAGCCCGAAACTGGTCATGGGATCGAAAAGAAGCACCTTCCTCATCGACTGGTGTGCCAAAACTCTGCCGGCGAGAGCATCGACATCATTGCCATCATCAAAACCCAAGGCAGTGACACCAAGCTAGTGGCCCAGATGCAACCTTATTACGAAGCGAAAAGCCTGACTCGATGGGAACTGGGCGGGAAAAGCGTCCCGCCCTTGGTCACTCAGATTGCCGATGGGGAAAACGGCGGGGTGATGATGAATGAGTTTCCTGGCAAATTCTTTGACGTGTCCCGTGAATCGACAGGTTCGAACACGCCCATGCTTAACGTCACCGAATACTTGGAATACTTGTTTGGCTCTGGCGTCAAAGAAAGCGACTTTCCCATAATCCAACCTATTCATCAAAAGGCGATTTGGACTCGCTTCAAGGCCGGGGATGGGCCTGAGAAGCTGGCCAAGGTAATCGAAGAATTGCGCAAAGAGGATCACCGTTTCCATATGGAAGGCGGCAGTTGGACCAATGATATTTCTTGGGTCAGAGGGTACGAAAATGTACTTGGCCCGATGGAGGAAGCCAGTTCGCTATTTCATGAGAAAGTGCTAAAGCCAGGCATCCCTCCCAGTGACCCGCGATATCGCAATGCCTTGTTTCATTTGATGACCGCACAAACCAGTTGCTACCGCTACTGGGGACAAGGTCAGTGGACAGACTATGGGCGGGAAATTTGCAGACGGGCGGTTGACATTCTGCAACACGACTTTTAAGCGTCTATTTTCATCCGAATATTGACAGAGTCGAACCTTTTTGGCGATAATTACGAGTCTTACAGCGTGGCAACGTAGCTCAGTCGGTTAGAGCACCGCATTCATAATGCGGGTGTCGCAGGTTCAAGTCCCGCCGTTGCTACCAACCAATTCAAGCGGTTAGGAGTAGTTTCCTGCCGCTTTTTTTCGTTGACATGACCAGATCGTGACTGACCATCCAAAAGGCTTACAGCTTCCCGAACATTTTCAGGGGCTAAGTGAGCATACCGTTCGGTAATTTTTTCTGGTCGAGTGATCGAGAAGGTCACGCACGACTGCTAATTGAGCGCCCTCAGAAACGAGCCAAGCGGCACCGTATTTCACCTTTTTTGACAATCCTCCTTGAACCAAATCTCAGCATCATTCATGCCGATTTATAAATGTATTGATTTTGGCTATGAATTATGGTTTGCTGCTAGGGTTGTCAGTATTTGTTTTGCCGTATGGAAAACTCAGTTTCAGAAATTTCGACTCCCTCAAAATCCAACTTATTAGTTGCTTCAAATATAAAGTTTCTGCGAGAAGCTTTGGTTGACGTTTTCTCGATTGACAGCAACTTGGTTATGGCAGGAACTGCCGAGAATACAATTGAAATAATTGCGAAATTGATGCTGAACAGGATTGATATTCTTTTGATGGATGCTTCCATGCAAGATGCTTTAGAAGCAGCACATGAAATTCGCGAAAAATTCCCGTTAGTGCGTACCATTATTTTTGCCGTGGTAGATGAGGTGGAGAATATCCTCAAATGGGTTGAAGCCGGTGTGATAGGTTTCGTGCCGTGCACTTCCTCGATCAATGATGTGACTAAATTGGTTAGTGATATTTTGCTTGGCAAGCAGCAGTGTTCAGAGCAAGTGGCATCAGCGTTGATGCATAAGATTGCCAGTATGGGTATTCACCATGAAAGAAGACGGTCTCAACGCTCATCGGTGCTGTTAACCAAGCGCGAACGTGAAATTATGCGATTGCTTACCGATGGAATGAGCAATAAAGAAATTGCCCGCTTGCTCAACATAGAAGTGGCAACTGCCAAGTCCCATGTCCACAACTTGATGACGAAACTCAATTTGAAACGCAGGAGCCAAGCCTCGAATTGGATACACAACCAGATCGTGTAAAGTAGTTTGTCTCAAAAATTAGGTGGCATGAAGTCTCCACACCTTCTCAATCCTTTTTCAATCTTAAGATGAATTCTAAATTTGAAGTAATTTAGTTCATAATCAACACGCCTTGTTTGCTGCTCAAGAAAAATAAATGGCTTATGACTTTTATTTGATTTTCAGCTTTGGATGCTGTTGATTGTATTATGGTTTAAGAATTAGAGAAAACAATTAAGATGAAAAAGTTAAAAACCGTTTTTATATCGAAGGCTCCTCTTCTTTCCAATTTAATCAAAGAAGTATTGTGTAAAAAGGTTTCGATTGAGTGTATGGGTGAGCTTCCTGTTTCTGATGATCTGCTTGATCGCTTAATAGAGATGGCCCCAGACTTAGTGCTTGTTGGCTTGTCATCTGAGGTTACTGATACGTTCGCACTTAGTATTTTGTGTGCATTGCCGCTAGCCAAAGTGATCACCTATACCATTGATGGTAGGCATGCGTATCTCAATGAACTAATTTATCAACAGCGGCCATTGATTGATCTCTCACTAGAGACACTGGTTTCTGCCATCGTTGAAAATCAACAGGCAGAATGGTGTTTCCTTCCACAGGCAAGTAATTCCGTTCCATTTTTTAAATCGAGTAGCTTAAGGGGTTAATTGATTTTGAAGTATCAATTCTATAGACGGAAGTTATCATGACAGAACGTGCCATATTTTTACTTAATCGTTTAATTTCGGTTGCTGTTGCTGCGATTTTTTTCTGTGTTTCGTCCTCGGCCTATGCTGAAATTACAAATAAAAATGCACCAGAATCTAGTGATCATCCATCAAACATCAGAATAACGGCTGTGGATTATTCTCTGCCAAATGTAAAGTTACTGCGTGATGATGACAAGAAAGTGACATTAAACGAGGAATTGAACGACGGACGGCCCGTCTTTGTAAACTTTGTTTATACCACTTGCACTACGTTTTGCCCGGTGTTAAGCCATACTTTTTCGCAATTGCAAAAGAAACTTGGTGTCGAAGCTAACAAAGTGCATTTAGTTTCTTTCTCAATAGACCCTGAACGCGATACGCCGTCTCGTTTGCGGGAATATGCCAATAAATATAAAGCCGGACCCTATTGGAACCATTACACAAGTTCAATAGAAGATAGCATAGCCATACAACAAGCCTTCGATGTTTATCGGGGCGATAAAATGAACCACCCACCAGTAGCTTTGTTACGCATGGCTCCCAATAAGCCGTGGTTGCGTTTTGACGGTTTTGCCAACGCAGACGATCTGTTAGCGGAATATCGCAAACAACTCACTAGTAAATAAAGTTTTACACTGCTTTTTACATAAATTCTGCCGAATTCTGCGATTGGCATCATCGCTTAGTCAATTAAAATTCATGGCTAATTTCCCCAACTAACATCTAATCTGCCAAACGCATACGAAGATTCGCCCCTGCGCAAACTTACTTCAACCTAAGTTAGGTATCAGAACGTCAAATCCCTAGCTTTTCGTTAAGGATATACAGGGCATATCATTGCACAAAAAAAAAGACATACTATTCTAGTCTGTAACAGACTAAAGGCCGTCAGCACAATCTATTCTATTTTTCTCCATCCAAAGGATTAATCCTTTTCCTCTATTCTTGTAAACCATCTACTCCATCATTTGGAGGATGGTTACTTGGAAGCTTTTATAAGAACATATAGTCGTGATTTTTGTTTGCAGGAAGCTTCTGTATGAAACGATCAATCCCACCATTTGCCTAGTGCCAAATTGGATTGCCTGTTTGAGAGTTGCAGTGGCAAAAATGCACTTTGAATCATGAGAGGTTAATCACCCACAGCCAGCGGTTTTCGAAGTTTAGAAGCAGGATGACTTCTTGACGTTGAAGGTCGCTGGTTTTTCTGAGTGAACAACCGGTTTGAGTTTTTCAATTACACCGAACTCACCTCAGTCGAAAGCACATAAAAATCCGAAGTGAAGAGAGTGATCGGTATGCTCATTTGATCCGGATGGGCAATAAAAATAAGAACCCCGGATTTTTCTATAAACGTGGGTGAATGTCATGAAAGAGAACAAACAATCAATTAAGCAAATAAAGGCTGGCTCTGGGTCAGCCAAGACAGTCGTTTTTCGCGTGAAGCCTTTGGCAGTCGCGTTGGCGGGAGTGTTAAGCGTTGGGTTGCTCGCACCAGGTTCCATCCATCAGGCACAAGCAGGTGCAGGTTGGGCTGAACGAATGGGGGAGAAAGACGGTAGCGTATTCTCAGTACCAACCTATTATGCCAGCAGCCCATCAGGGTTGCGCAATCCAACGGAGTGCTTTTCAGCACCACCGCCTAACAGCACTTGGAATGGCACAGATCAACCGTCCATCGTCACAGGGACGGAATGCGACACGGGAAAGGCATTGCGTAAATTCGTTGATAGCTTGCCGTTGGTGAAGACCGCCACTAATAATTATGTCGGCAATAATTTAGGTCAAATGCTAGTAAAAGCTGAGCCAAACACCACCAAATATCCAGGATCGGATTACTACGAGATCGGCGTTAAACAATATACTGAGCAGATGCATAGTGACTTGGTTGAGGCGAATGGGGTTACCCAGCACCCAACCAAGCTAAGAGGTTATGTGCAGTTAGTAGAAGGTACAACCACGCCTGTTGCGGCCGGCCCACACTATCTAGGCCCGATCATTGTGGCTCAACAAGGCCGGCCAGTGCGGATAAAATATACTAACCTATTGCCTAATGGCGATTTATTCCTACCGTTTGATACAACCTTGGATGGGTCCGACATTGGCCCGGATGGTGTCAATAAATACAAGCAGAATCGGGCAGAGCTACATCTGCATGGCGGTGACACCCCTTGGGTGAGTGATGGCACCCCGCATCAATGGACGGTTCCGGCGGCTGAGGGGACTCAAACGCAATGGCTCAATCCCAAAGGGACGGGGGCTTACAACAAGAATGGCCCCTATTTACAAGGTGCAAGCTTTGTCAATGTCCCTGACATGCCCGATCCGGGGGCGGGATCAGGCACCTTGTATTATCCGAATGGCTTGAGTGGGCGGCTAATGTTTTATCATGACCATGCCTTGGCCTTGACCCGATTGAATGTTTATGCCGGTGAAGAAGCCAGTTACTTGGTGACTGACAGTGCTGAACGTGCCATAAACACTGCATTGGGGCTTACCCTAGGCACGACAGAAGTGCCATTAGCCATTCAAGACAGATCTTTCGTACCTAAAGACATTTCCCGTCAAGACGCCAAATGGGATACAACACACTGGGGTCAGACAGGCGATTTGTGGTTCCCGCATGTCTATGAAAGAAATCAAAGCCCAAGCGCCTACGACGGTCAAAATGCTCCGGGTCGCTGGGACTGGGGCCCTTGGTTCTGGCCCATCAGTCCGGCAACTTTACCGTTACCGACGGGTGATTACGGTGATGTGAGCACGACACCAGAAGCATTTGGTGACACCCCGATGGTGAATGGCACGGCCTATCCTTATATGGTAGTCCAACCAAGCGTTTATCGATTCCGTGTGCTTAACGCGTCGAATGACCGGACATGGAATCTTGGCCTCTATAAAGCAGAACCCTTGTCGGTTAGATTAGTTTCAGGAGGAAAAAGTTATAAGGCCGCTCCTACGGTGACCGTTTATGACGGCGGCAATGCCACGGCCATGCCGGTGCTTTCTAATCCAACTAATCCAGATGGCAGTTCGATCACCAGCATAGCGGTGGTCAATGCGGGTAGTGGATACACCACACCAGAGGTAGTAATCTCCGATCCCACGGGTTCGGGGGCTACAGCACATGCGACTACATCAGGTACTTCAATTACGGGCATTGTTGTTGATACAACAGGCAGCAAATACACTGCACCCGTGGTAAGTATCGCTGAGGGTGGCACAAACCCCGGCGCGACAGTAATAGCTAAGTTGAATAATGATAAGGTCGTTACAGGCTTCACCGTTACAAATCCCGGCACGTTTAGCAATGGTTATCCACCCGTCGTCAAGATCACCAACGCTTCAGGTGATAATGAAGGTATAGGTGCCTCGGCCTTGGCCGCAGCAGGGACGGAAGTCTCGATGATTCCTTTCATCGGGCCTAACAACCCCAATACCACGGGTTACACCTGTCCAGCCAGTGGGTGGACGGAAACTACTTCAAATGGAGATTATAACTATCCTGCATCTTACCCTTGTGGTCCGACGAATGGCGGTATAAATGGTCAATATGGTGGTGGACTTGCTGGTTCGGGTTGGGGGCAACAAGACAATCGCCAAGGTGGCGTACCCAATCCATTGACGGCTGGTCCTGACATCATCCAGATTGGTTCTGAAGGTGGTATATTGCCTGAACCGGCGGTCATACCCTCAACAATCGTCAACTATCAATACAACAAGAAAAATATTGTTGTGCTAAACGTGTTGGAAAAAGGTTTGAATTTGGGGGCGGCAGAAAGGGCTGATATCTTGGTTGACTTCAGCGGCTTATGTCCCGGCAGCAAATACATCCTTTACAATGATGCCGGCGCACCAGTACCGGCAGAAGACCCGCGCCAGAATTACTACACGGGCAATGCCGATCAAACTACCAGCGGCGGTCAGGAACCCACCAAGCCGGGTTTGGGGCCGAATACTCGAACGGTGATGCAATTTAGGGTCGCCGGGACATTTGATCCAACCTGTGTGGATATCCCCAAGAGTTCGCTGTTTAACCGCCAAAGTTCGATTGTTGCGACTGTTAAGCCTCTTGTAGAAGCTGCTTATGCTGCCAAGCAAGAAGCTCCGGTTGTGGCGGAGTCGGCGTACAATAATGCATTAGGTCAAGCTTGGACTGATAGCTTTGCAAAAATCCAAACCGGATCGTCATCCGTGCCTTTCTTTGAGTTTACGGCAGGCTCAAACATCACGTTCAAAACCCTTGCGGCCACGGTAATGGACCCGCCGTTTTCTTATGGGCAGGACATGAATAATCTGCAATCGGCAACGCAACAAACTACCGTGCCCAAAGGTTACTGGGTGAAAGTTACGCAAGGCAACAAGGCGCGTATGAATGTCTACAACAAGGCCATTCAAGAACTATTCGATACACATGGTCGGTTGAATGCCACGTTAGGTGTTGAATTGCCATTTACCAATGGTGCTGTGCAGACGACGATACCGCTGAATTACATCGACCCGCCGACTGAGTCGATAGTCGCTGGCGAGACGCAACTGTGGAAGATCACCCATAATGGCGTGGACACCCATCCTGTTCACTTTCATCTGCAAGATGTGCAGGTGGTTAATCGGGTAGGTTGGGACGGAGCGATCCGTACGCCAGATGCGACTGAAATTGGTTGGAAGGAAACGGTCAAGATGAGTCCTCTAGAAGACATTATCGTGGCTGTTCGTCCTCGTGTGCCGGTCACTAACACAGGAAATTCGGGTACAGGCGTAAACTTTGGGGTACCCACAAGCAACCGTTTGCTGGACCCTACCATTCCCTATGGTAGTACGCTGGGCTTTACCCAGATCGACCCAAACACAGGCAATCCGGCCACAGTTATGAACGTCATGTACAACTTCTACGATGAATATGTCTGGCATTGCCATATTCTCGGACACGAAGAGAATGACTTCATGCGGTCCTATGTGTTTAACCGCCAAGCGGCTGTACCCGATGCACCAGTCAATGTGACGGCCACCTCGAATGGGGCTGGCACTGAAGTGACGGTAACATTTAATGATGTCGCTGACACCGAGTATCAGTATGTGGTCGAGCGTTTTAATGGCGGAACAGCAGGTCCAATGCTGACAGGAACAAAGATTGCCACGCTTCCGGCAAATGCAGGCAACGCGGCTTTGGCAGTGGCGGTTGGCGGTGGAACCAACCCGTGGCCCGGTACAGTGACGGATACAACTACACTACCCGGAACCCAATACACCTACCAAGTGGTTGCCATCGGTGCATCGGGTAAAACAGCGGCTAACAGCAGAGTCACAACGACCAGTCCCTGTGGTAGCTTGGTGGAGTTAACCAACTTGACACCCAGCTACAACTCGGCAACACCACGTTCGGTGACGCTGACTTGGGCCAATGCCAACCAAGTCACTTGCATGACGGACTACGTGGGTCAACGTGCGCAATATACGGTAAATTCTACGACGGGCGTGGCGACGTTGGATAGTTATGCTGCTCTCGGAGTGCAACCGGCCGTAGCGGCACTGACAGTGCAAGACAAACAGGGTGTACCGGGTGGAAACACAGTCGCGGCAAATGTGATCTATGGTTACAGTTTAGCGGCTCAATATAACTCCACCACGGGGCCGACAACGACGACTACGATTGTGACCGGCGCTTTGCCCGCACCGGGTAACACTACGTCGCCCGTTACGCACACAACAGGTAGCAATAATGCAGTCTTAAATTGGACTGCGGGTAACAGTGCATCTCAAGTCAATGTCACGGGTTACCAGATCATGCGTTGTGTGGGCAGTTCCACTTTCTGTACCGATGCAACCAAGTGGAATCCGCTAGTGACCACGGCGGGCGCGGGTCAAGCCGGTAACAAGGTGCAATACACCGACAATACGCTGACAGATGCCACAGGTACCCAATACCGCTATCGCATCAACGCGGTGACGGTGATTGGCGGCACAGTGACCCCAGGCACCAAGTCTGGCGATATCTACATGACAGGCAAGGTAGTGGGAGGCAAGACGATCATCTCATCATCCCAAAACGGCGTGGTGTCTGTCACCAAGTAAGTTCTGGCAAGAATACCGGCGTGAGCCTTAAAGCCCGCGCCGGTTCATGACGAGTCATTCTAGGCTATGGGCTATGTTCAGATTGCATTTTTTCCAAACTGAGCATAGCCCTTTTCTCATTTGCCTTTCAAGTAAATTGCTTTCTTTCTTGAACAGGCTACAATTCAATTTCAAATGATCTTTTCGAAATTCAGAATTTTCCATTTTTAGGGTACGAGGATAATCATGCATAAACAAACTGTGTTTCAAGCTTTGTTTGCAATAGGGTTTTGGCTGTTCGCTTGCTCTGTTTCAGCAGAAAATGAAACCATCCTTAAAACTAATCAAGATAAGATGAGTTATGCTTTAGGGGCAGATGTCGGTAGAAATATTCGAAAACAGGAATTACAAGTCAATGTCGATTTGATGGTAAGGGGTCTGAAAGAAGCACTGACAGGTCAAAAGCTGTTAATGTCAGAAAAGGAGGTTCACCATGTCATGCAGGGTGTCATGGCAGAAGTTCGCCAGAAAATGGCAGCGTTACAAGCTCATGCCGCAGAAGAAAATCGCAACAAAGGCGAAGCATTCTTGGCAGAAAATAAGAAAAAGCCCAATGTGGTCACACTGCCTAGCGGTGTGCAGTATAAAATCATCAAGGCTGGCAATGGCAAAAAGCCAACCATGAACGATGCGGTCGAATGCAATTATCGCGGGACATTGTTGGATGGTTCTGAGTTTGATGCCACCGAATCGGGAAAGCCGGCGACATTACAGGTTTCCCAACTGATTAAAGGGTGGAAAGAAGCGCTTATGTTAATGCCTGAAGGCTCCAAGTGGGAGATTTACATACCATCGCAGTCTGCCTATGGCACGAGAGGTGTGGGCAACGAAATAGGGCCTAACGCCACTTTGTTTTTTGAAGTTGAGCTTGTTGCTGTCAAACCTGCACAGAAGCCAAATCCTGCACCAAATCCAGCATCTCCTTAGATAAAGGGCTTTGGTATTGATAATGCCCTATTATCAAGGATAATCAATTCATTACGGAAATCGACATGGTATTCAAAAGTTATATTAATTCACACAGGGTCCCCGTATACGTTTATTTATTTTTCTTATTTATGGCAAGCTTGTTACTGCCACTGACGGTTAATTCCGATACACCATCTCCTTCATCAAATGAAGCCTCACCGACTTCACTGGATGAAAATAAAGGAACGGGTGATACCCCGGCCGATTTAAAAAGAGCGGGCAAGCGCAGTTGGATGAGGGCTGGTGTTTCTAATTACAAAAACAGCGTTGCACTCATGGAGCAAAACAAATCTCAACTTGGTGTAGTCACCCTGAAGAGTGGTTTGCAATATAAGATACTTAAACAGGGCGAGGGTGGCATTCCAACCAAGACCGATACCGTTGAAGTTTATTTTCAAGGCACTCTGATTGACGGAACCATATTCGCCAGCGCCCCAAACAACCTAAATCCGGCTGTCTTCAAGATGGCTGAAGTCATTCCTGGTTGGCGGCAGGCACTGTCGTTGATGCCAGTGGGCTCTCGGTGGCAGCTTTTTGTCCCACCTTCGCTCGGTTATGGAACAAAGGGTTTGTCCCCGTCGATTGGACCCAATGCAACATTGATCTATGATTTGGAGTTGGTCAAGATTAGACCGGCGGCATCACCTAAGACCGTGCAAAAGACACCTCATCAAACACAGACTAACCCAAGCTCTTCAACCCCTCAATAATAAACTGGTGATCCACCATGGGCTGGTTAAAAGAATTAAGCGTTACTCGACACGATACCTCTTCTGCTAATGTATCCATTTACTGGCACGGAAGTGTAACCCTGTTGTTCTGTCTATACTTTTCGCTAGGGGTTTGCGCCGAAACCGTCCCAGCCGAGAAGGAGCCTAATAATCCGTCTACGAGCGGAATAACTACTGACCCAATTGAGATAGGCCGTCGCATTTATCAGGAAGGTATCTTGCCAAACGGTCAACAGCTTATAGGTATGCTGCCCGATAATATGAAATTCGAGGGCCAGCAAGCTTCGTGCGCGAATTGCCATCGACCCAGCGGCATGGGAACAGTCGAGGGAGAGAATCAAATCCAACCCATCACAGGTAAGTTTTTATTCGCTAAAAAGGGCGATATGGCCTTGGCGACCATGGACACACGCATAGGCAAACGTTTTAACCAATCCCATGAACCTTATACTGATGAGTCATTGGCTAAGGCAATCAGTGAAGGGATGACGGTTGGTGGAAGGAAGATGAACCCAATGATGATGCCACTTTACCCGTTGGCAAAGCCCGAAATGGATGGGTTGATTGCTTACTTAAAGCAGTTGTCGTCGCAAACTTCACCCGGCGTTACCGAACAGGTGATTCATTTTGCCACGGTCATTGCACCGGGTGTTTCTGCTGATCGGCGTAAGCTGTTACATGATATGATTCATGGCATTATCGTTCAAAAGAATGGCAGTACAGTTGTCGGTAACCGTGGAAGTAGGCATCACATGGCATCAGCCGCCGAGCTGGTGTTGGGAACTGAGCGAAAATGGGAAGTCCATGAGTGGGAATTGCAAGGTGAGCCTGAATCTTGGTTAGGTCAATTGGAAAAGCTCTACCAAAGCCAACCCGTGTTTGCCCTCGTTTCAGGAGTATCTGATACAACTTGGCAACCAGTCCAAGCGTTCTGCCAGCAACAAAAAGTACCTTGCTGGTTTCCTAGCGTCTATCTACCGCCGTTATCGGAACAGCATTATTCCATTTACTTTTCGCGTGGATTGGCACTGGAAGCTGAAGTTTTGGGAAAATATCTACGTGATAATAAGAAAGCCCGTCCAAAAAGCCTAATTCAAGTTTATCGGGATGATTATGTAGGCAAGGGCGCTGCCGAAGAACTAACGAGAGTATTAGCCGATTCGGGAATCAAACTTGAAAACAGGATTTTGAAAAATGACAATCCAGAGGAGTGGAAAAGTATTCTATCTGGTCTTGGTAAAAATGCCACC
>CAIWDB010000465.1 GCA_903911305.1 uncultured Methylococcaceae bacterium
GTTCGCCATGGGGTCCTCCAATGAAACCAGCTATTACGGCCCGGTCAAAAATCCGTGGAATGTCGGAACCGTACCCGGCGGTTCATCGGGTGGTTCTGCGGCGGCTGTGGCATCCCGCTTGACCCCCGGCGCAACCGGAACCGACACTGGCGGGTCGATACGCCAACCCGCCGCCTTTTGCGGAATCACCGGACTGAAACCCACTTATGGCTTGGTCTCGCGTTGGGGCATGATTGCCTTCGCATCCAGCCTAGACCAAGGTGGACCGATGGCGCGCACCGCTGAAGATTGCTCATTGATGCTGCAAACCATGGCCGGATTTGATGACAAAGACTCCACTAGTGTCAACCGCCCGGTTCCTGTTTTTTCTGCCACATTAAATGACAGCTTGAAAGGCTTGCGCATCGGCTTGCCTAAAGAATTTTTCGGCGAAGGGTTAGACCCTGAAATTGCAAAACTCATTCAAGAGGCGGTTGCCGAGTACGAAAAACTGGGCGCAACCGTCAAAGAAGTGTCTTTGCCTAATATGAACCTGTCCGGCCCGGCTTATTATGTCGTTGCCCCGGCGGAATGCTCGTCCAATCTAGCCCGTTTCGACGGCGTTCGCTATGGTCATCGCTGCGAAAACCCCAAGGATTTGGCCGATCTCTACACCCGTTCCCGAGGCGAAGGCTTTGGCGCGGAAGTCAAGCGCCGTATTTTGATAGGCACTTATGTGCTGTCCGCCGGGTATTACGATGCGTATTATCTTAAAGCGCAGAAAATCCGCCGCCTGATTAGCGATGACTTCAAAAAGGCATTCCAAGAAGTCGATGTCATCATGGGCCCAACCTCCCCTTCGGTGGCCTTTCGTTTCGGGGAAAAATCCGCCGACCCGATCAGTATGTATTTGTCCGACATCTACACCATCGCGGTAAACTTGGCCGGCTTGCCGGGTATGTCTTTGCCGGTGGGTTTCTCTCAAAATCTACCCGTCGGCATGCAGATTATTGGCGATTATTTCTCCGAAAGCCGGTTGTTGAATGTGGCTCATCAGTATCAGCAAGTGACGGGGTGGCATAGTCAAGCACCTACGGAGTTTTTGTGACAACTGAATCCTCGTATAAATGCCGTCATTCCGGCAGGGATTGCCGGAATCCAGTCACAGGGAAGTGAATCTGTGAATAGGTGAAGTGACTGATTGAAATGAAAATCGCATATCCAGTGTCTTTTGAACCACAACCCCAAGGCGGCTTCACGGTTACTTTTCCTGATTTTCCCGAGGCTATAACTGAGGGTGATACTATCGAACAAGCCAGATTTAATGCTGCCGAATGCCTTTCTTTAGTATTGGATGTACGGATGAAGCAAGGTGATGCAATTCCACTACCTAGGGTATCAGAGGACACGGATAATATCGAACCTAACACAGCCACACAAGCAGCCATTCATGTTCATCTAACCCATAAGCCTGAACATAAATCCTTAGACATTGCTGTAAGCAAATTACTGCCGATAGACAAGCTGAGTGAATATAAGATTCACTTTGCTGTATGGAATGGCGAAGAACAGCCGCTTGATGTGTTCGTCCGAGATCAAGAAGAGTGGAAAGGTTGGAATAGCTGGCGTGGACAACGTGACCGCTTTAGCAGGAAGTTCATATTTAGCTTGATTCGTTACTATCACCAACCTGAAAGGTGGCTGTTTGGCGGTATTTTTGAAGTCATAGAACGTAACGCCGATTCATACACAGTCAATCTCGTCAATCTGCATCAAGAGTACATCGGTCGGCTTCTAATTGATCATCCTGGTGCTGGTGTCAAAGGAAGTGCTTTTTACCTCGAAAATTATTTTAATAGCTTAAAGGTCGCTCAACTTTTCGACAAACCCTTTGAGGGAGAAGCATTTTGTGGTTACGAAAATATCGAACATGGCTTTTCCCAACTTGAAGCGATCTTTAAGCAGAATAAGTCTGACTGGAAATCGGCCCTTGAGAATGTAAAAGGGGTTTATCTGATAGTTGATCGAAGCAACGGAAAAATGTATGTTGGCTCGGCTTATGGTGATTCTGGTATATGGTCACGGTGGGCAAGCTATATTGGTACTGGACATGGATGGAATGATGAACTCACTAAGCTTATTACCGCCAATGGCATTGAGCATGCTCGCAAAAACTTCTGGTTTTCAATTCTTGAGTTTCGATCAATGAGAACTGATGATCCAGTGATTATTAGCCGTGAGCAGTATTGGAAGCGAGTACTTCAAACAAATCCATTTGGTTACAACAAAAACTAATTTGTTCTCGTTCCCACGCTCTAGCGTGGGAACTGGCCTTGCCCCGCTCCTGCGGGTATGCTTTGGATCGGCGAGTATACATTCCAACGCTGAAGCGTAGGAACAAGAACAAACCGGTAGTCCCCGATCTAAGATTATGGATCGTTTTTGAAATATTCTAATATGACGGAACAGGAGATTTTTATTGTGTCAAAAAGAAAATCAAAAGAGCGTAAGTGTTTTTGGATATTGCAAAAATATGGCTTTCTCATTGATTGCGAGGAAAAGGAACTTCGTGATATCAGTCGCAAAAATCTACCAGAATTAACAGAAGTTGAAAATAATACTTTCATCCAATGGAAGGAAAGGTTGTTCAAGAAAAAGGACGTAGCGATTAAAGTATATTCTCTGAGAAACCCTAAGCCAACAGAAAAAATATCTGATTTAATCGATAACTCTGGCGGAGAACATCTACAACAAATTTTCAAAACATTCAAAAAATATACAGAGGAAGAAACTGAAAAAGAACTTTCGGCTTATCCAAAAAAAGACTTTGAGGATTTACTAAAGGAAATATCAAACACATTACTGGAAGAAACTCAAGAGCTTTTACGCAAGTTTATAAGTAATAAGGACGATAATATCAGTGCAAAAGAACTAATCAAAGAGCTAATTAAACATTTCGATGGCAGAGAAAAATCAAAAATGAAATAAAGACAAACTAATTCAGAAATAAATGCTTAAATGAAAAGGGTTACAACCAAAAACACACAGGAACTGCAAACAGCGAATTTTTCTGGTTTCCATTCTAGAGCGTGATAACTAGATATAATCCATCTAATAATTACTAACTATTGAAAAAGCTATATGATCGACCCCCGCCTACTCACCGCCGACCAACTGGGTATCCGCCTCGAAGTGGTGAACGGGCTTTCCATTTGGGAGACACAGCCTTTATACAAACACCAAAAGGCAGTGGAAAGAATTGCACAGTCTATACGCCAAATCGATGAAAGCTGTGAATGCGTACATGCAATGGATGTCTATGTGCAGTTCCCAATGGACTTAAGCGACCCGATATTTCGATATTTTGCCGGGAACCGACGGAAGCAGAGCAAGAAAATGTATTGACTTTGATACCCGAAGCGGTGATTGAGGTTGTCAGCAAAGGCTACGAAGCCAAGGATTTGGAAATCGGCCCACCGTTTTATTTGTCGCAAGGGGTTAAAGATGTGTTAGTTTTTGACCCGGCTACTTTGCTGGTTTTGCATATCAAACATGGTGCGGCAGTGCGGCTGATTTCACCGGTTGAAATTGTTTTACAATGTGGATGCGCGGTTACTATTTAACGCTATGAGCCTAGCCCATAAATTGCCTAATCCGAACCCCTTAGACGAACTCTTGGCCTTGCCAGAAAACCTCGTCGGCGAGATTATCGGCGGGCAATTATACACTCAACCCCGTCCGGCAGGGCCGCATAATAATGCTGAAACTTGCCTAGGCTCGGCGTTGAACCCGCCATATCAACAAGGCAAAGGCGGTCCGGGGGGTTGGTGGATACAGGTGGAACCGGAAGTTCATTTTATCCGTGATACTGAAATCGCCGTCCCCGACTTGGGCGGGTGGAGACGGGAAAGGATGCCCAATCTGCCCCACGACCACCGTTATGAAATCGTCCCCGATTGGGTATGCGAAATACTGTCACCGGGTACGGCGAAAAAGGACCGCAGCTTGAAACTACCCTTGTATGCCCGTTTTGGCGTGGCCTATGTTTGGCTGGTCGATCCTTTGGAGCGAACCTTGGAAGCCTTTGTTTTGCAACAAAGCCAATGGGTTCTGCTCGGAGTATTGAAAGACGACGATTTAGTGAGTTATCCGCCCTTCGAGGCGGTTGCATTCTCGCTAGCGGATTTGTGGAGTTAATCATGAATAATAATTTAAGACTAAGGTAACAATACTATGCAATGGGAAACCGTCATCGGGCTTGAAGTACATGCCCAACTCGCCACCAAGTCAAAAATTTTCTCTGCGGCGGCCACCGCCTACGGAGCTGAACCGAATACTCAGGCTTGCACCATAGACTTGGGGATGCCGGGAGTGCTGCCGGTGTTGAACGCCGAAGCCGTCCGCATGGCGGTCAAATTCGGGCTGGCGATCAAGGCGCATATCGCGCCTAAATCCGTGTTTGCGCGGAAAAATTATTTCTACCCCGATTTGCCCAAAGGCTATCAGATCAGCCAATACGACTTGCCGGTTGTCGGCAACGGCAAGCTAGACATTTTGGTGGATGGCGATGTCATGACCATTGGCATTACTCGCGCCCATTTGGAAGAAGATGCCGGCAAGTCGCTGCATGAAGATTTTCAGGGCTTTTCCGGCATAGACCTCAACCGCGCAGGTACGCCTTTGCTGGAAATTGTTTCCGAACCAGACATGCGTTCGGCCAAAGAAGCTGTGGCGTATCTGAAAAAGCTACATTCCTTGGTGCGTTACTTGGAAATCTGCGACGGCAATATGCAAGAAGGCTCGTTCCGTTGCGATGCGAATGTCTCCGTGCGACCCAAGGGTCAAAAAGAATTTGGCACCCGCGCCGAAATCAAAAACCTCAACTCCTTCCGGTTTGTCGAAAAGGCCATCAATTTTGAAGTCGAACGCCAGATTGACATCATCGAAAGCGGCGGCAAAATCGTACAGGAAACCCGGCTGTACGATTCGGTCAAAGACGAAACCCGCTCCATGCGCAGCAAGGAAGAAGCCAACGATTACCGCTATTTCCCCGACCCGGATTTATTGCCGCTGGAAATCACCGATGAGTTTGCCAACGACGTGCGCAAGACCTTGCCAGAATTGCCGGATGCCAAGCGTGACCGCTTCAAATCTCAATATGGGCTGGGCGATTATGACGCGGCCGTGCTGACCGCCACCCGTGAATTGGCCGATTATTTCGAAGCTGTCGCTGCTGAAGCAGGCGGGGATGCCAAACTAAGCGCCAATTGGGTCATGGGGGATTGGTCCGCCGCACTCAACAAAGCCGGTTTGGAAATTGAACAAAGCCCCGTTGAAGCCAGCCGACTGGCGGGTTTGATCCGCCGCATTGCCGATGAGACCATTTCCGGCAAAATCGCCAAACAGGTATTCGAGGCGCTTTGGGAATCTAAAGACACGGCTGATGAAATCATCGAAAAACAAGGGCTAAAACAAATCACCGACACATCCGCGATTGAGGCTATCATTGACCAGATAATTGCCGACAACCCGAATCAGTTGGAACAATACCGTTCAGGCAAGGATAAACTGTTTGGATTCTTCGTTGGTCAAGCCATGAAAGCCACCCAAGGCAAGGCCAATCCACAACAGTTAAATGATTTATTGAAAGCCAAATTGAATGGCTAAGGTCTGACGTATTCCAGAATCTAAAGGGCGCATCAAACGATTCGGGGTTATCTTCCGCCTAAAGGCATAGGTATCTACACAACTCACAAGGCATTGATTTTACTCCCCTCTCCCGCTTGCGGGAGAGGGGTCGGGGGGAGAGGGACTTGTGTAGATACCTATGCCTAAAGGCGGGACTACGAACGCTAACTTAATGGCAGTGGCGGAGAGCGAAAGGAACGATCAAAGCTGTTGATATAACCCAAATAGAAAAGCCACCCGTGCGGCATCATCCTTGCCGCCTTTGTAAGCATAGGCGGCATCGACGGCTTTATCCAAGGCTTGATGGGCTTTCAGCAAATCGGCGGGCAGGTTGCCGGGGGCGTATAAGGTCGCCAAGGAACAGGCTTGGCCGTGTTCCGCACAGCGTTGCTCCTCGGCTTTGCGGGCATCGAGGATGGACTGAGCCGCCTTTTCAATGGCATCAATCAACCCCCTCTCCCTCTGGGAGAGGGTCGGGGTGAGGGCAAACGGCCAAGGGAAGTTGTTGTAGACGATGGTGTTGGAATAGCGGTAATCGCTTTTGAGTCTTCCACACACCGTTCGCATCCAAGCATTATGAAAGCTGGAGCAGAGGATGCCGAAATGGTAAAGGTTGGCATTGGGCAGCATGAAAACAAGATTGCTGGCAATGGTGTCCGATGATAGATAACCAATCGGAACAAAACTGCGCTGTTCGGAGGATACACTCGGTATCAATAAATAGGGTTGGTCGGTTTGCCTTGTCTCACCAAACAAATAAGGCATGTCCGCCAGCTTCTGGGTGGGGATTTTCGGGCTTGCCAAGCGCATAGCCTTGACCGCCTGCATCCTGCGCTGGATTTCGGACGAGGCTTTCCGGTCGTGTGCCGTGCTGTCCTTAAGCCATAGGCAAAACCGGGGGAGGTTGTTGATAAACTCGTCTGACCCTAAAAACGGGCGAATATATTTAGCTGCTATCACATCCTGTTGCCGGATGCTATCGGCTTCTTCAGAGGTTAATAGCAAATGCCCGCCATCGGTTGGTTGGCTACCCTTGACCATCTCCGGCACTCCCTGACAAATGGGCTTCCTGCGCTTGTCAATTAACACAGTGGGCGCATCAACTAGATAAGGATTGATGTTGCTGGCAACCGTGCCAGTCGGTTCCCCTGCAATGTTGTCGCCGTAAGCGTAGATCATGCGCTGCTTGGGTTCGTGCAAGCCAAAGCCGACAATCACACAATGCACCGCCGCCACGCCCCGGCCCTCGTTGCTCCAACGAAAGGTTCGGTGGGCAAACTGTGTACGGATACCTTTCGCCA